>VGXI01000010.1 GCA_016873475.1 bacterium
CAGCGCGCGCGACTTCCGCGCCGCCCTCGCCGCACCTGGCCGCCGGCACATCCTCGAAGTGAAGACGGCGAGCCCGAGCCGCGGGCCGATCCGCCCCGACCTCGATCTGGACGAGCTGCTCGCCCTCTACGAGCGCCACGCCGACTGCATCAGCGTGCTCACCGACGCGCCCTTCTTTGGCGGCAGCCCCGAGCACCTGCGCCGTGCTGCGCAGCTCACGACGCGGCCGCTCCTGCGCAAGGACTTCACCGTCGATGCCTACCAGATCGCCGAAGCGCGCTGGCTGGGCGCCGACGCCGTGCTGCTCATCGTGGCCGCGCTCGATCAGGGTGAACTTGTCGAGCTGCGCGCGGCGGCCGCCGAGTTCGGCATGGCTGCCTTGATTGAAGTGCACGACAAGACCGAGCTGGAGCGCGCGCTCGCGGCGGGCGCGGACCTCGTTGGCATCAACAACCGAGACCTGCACACGCTGCGCACGGACCTCGCCGTGACGGCGCGCCTCGCGCCGCGGATCCCGGCCGGCGTGCTGCGTGTGAGCGAGTCGGGCTACGACGAGCACTGGCAGCTCCGCCAGGCGGCGCCCCTGGTGGACGCCTTCCTCGTTGGCAGCAGCATCCTCGCCGCCCCCGACATGGAAGCGAAGGTGAAGGAGCTGGTCTACGGGCGCGTCAAGATCTGCGGCCTCACGCGCCGCGCCGACGCCCTCGCCGCGCTCGAGGCCGGCGCGAGCTGGCTGGGCTTCGTCGTGCACGAGGGCAGTCCGCGCAACGTGAGCGTGGAGACGCTCGAGGCGATCGCGGCCGGACTGCCCGGCGTGAAGGTGGGCGTCTTCGTCGAGCGCAGGCTCGAGGAGGTGGCGGCCATCGCGCGGCGCTGCCGCCTGCACGGGCTGCAGCTCCACGGCGGCTACACGGAGAAGGACGTCGAGTGGGTGAAGGGCCGCCTGCCGGAGTGCTTCGTCACGCGCGTGGTGCCGGTGGCCAGTGCGCCCGCGGCGCTGCCCGAGACGGCGGCCGACTACGTGCTCTTCGACACGCAGGTGCCGGGCCGCCACGGCGGCACGGGCCGCCGCTTCGACTACGCGCTGCTCGCCGGGCTGCTCGCCGACCCCGCGAGTGCCGAGCGCTTCCGCCGCCGCGCGATCCTGGCCGGCGGCCTCGGCCCCGACAACATCGCCGAGGCCGCAGCGCTCGCGCCCTTCGCCCTCGATCTCGCCAGTGGGGTGGAAAGCGCGCCCGGCTTGAAGGACCGCGCGAAGCTAGCCGCGCTCTTTGCCGCGCTGCGCTAGCGCTGCAAGCTCGCCAGCTTGTGCGCGGCGATCGCCGCTTCGTTGCTGTCGGGGAAGCGCTGCTGCACGCGCTGGAAGGCGGCGCGCCCCTCTTCGGTGTAGCCCAGCTCGAGACGGCAGTAGCCGGTCTTGAGCAGCGCGGCGGGCACGACGTCGCCGCTGGGATAATTGAGGAGGATGTCCTCGTAGCGCTCCAGCGCCTGCAGGAACTGACCCTCGGCATAGAAGCTCTCGGCGAGCCAGTAGGCCGCGTTGTCGGCCAGCGTGCTGGCCGGGAAGCGGCGCAGCAGCTCCTCGAAGCCCTCGCGGGCGAGGGCGTAGTTGCCGCGCGCGAAGTCGCCCCGCGCGCCGTCGTAGATGGCCAGCTCGCTCGAGCCCTCGCCGCCGGGAAGCGCGGCGCCGGTGTCGGGCGGCGCGGCGGCCACGTCGGGGGCGGCTGCGGGAGGCGCCGCGGGCGTGGAGGCCGGCGGCGCGCTGGACTGCGTCCCCGCCGGCGCGGGCGCCGCGCCGCTGCTGGCGCCGGGCATCGCGCCACTGGGCGCAAGACCCGCCTGCCGCGCGAGTTGCTCGATCGCCGCGGCCATGCGCCGAAGCATGGCGTCCTGCTCCTCGCTGCGCGCCACCATCTGCGCCACCGTGCGCTCGATCGCGTCCAGACGCACGAGCAGCTCGGCGCGCTGCTCGTCGCCGACCATGCCTTCGCTCTCGAGCAGGCCGCGGATGCGCGCGACTTCATCCGTGAGGTCGCGCTGCTGGCTGCGCAGCACCCGCGTCTCGGTGGCGATCTCGTTCACCTTCAGCTCGGCCTTGCTCGTGAGCAGCGCACAGCCGGTGACGAACGGCGCGAGCAGCGCCCCGAGCGCGAGGAGACGGAGCAGCGTGCCGGCACTGCGGGCGCCGGCACGTGCTCCAGAAGCGGTGGTCGTCGGGCGGATCACTTGGCGCTGCGCGGCACGAAGTGCGCGCGACGGTTCTGCGCCCAGGCGCTCTCGTCGTGGCCCATCGCGAAGGGGCGCTCCTTGCCGTAGGAGACGATGTCCAGGCGGCCGGCGTCGATGCCCAGGCTCACGAGGTAGTTCATCGCCGCGCGGGCGCGCTTCTCGCCGAGGGCGAGGTTGTACTGCGTCGTGCCCCGCTCGTCGCAGTGGCCCTCGATGGTCAGGCGCATCGCCGGCTTGTCCTTCAGGATGCGGGCGTTGGCGTTGAGCGTCTCGCGGCCCGGCGCCGTGATGTCGTACTTGTCGAAGTCGAAGAAGACGGGCCTCAGGCCCATGTCGCCCGTGATCACGTCCGAGGGCTCGGCCGTGGGCTGCGACACGGGGATGTCGCTGTCGGGGACCTTGACCGTCTCTTCGCTCACCGCCGACCCGGGGCTCGTACCGATGTCCGCCTGCTGCTGCTTCTTGCCGCAGCCGCCGAGGCCGACCATCAGGATCAGGGCGAGGCCCGCAAGCGCGATCAGCGCTGCCAGTCCGCGGGGGCGACGCACCCGCAGTTTCCGTCCGTTCATCATCATACTCCTTACGCTGTGGGTCTCTCTGATTTGCCGGCGTCTGTGCAGCCTTCATCTGCCGCGAGCGGCCCCCGGCGCACCGCTCCAGCTCGGACCCGTGTCTTCGCCCTTGCCCCGCGTGAGGGGCCGGGCCTCTCCCGAGTCGACATCGAGCACCCAGAGATTGGTATACCCGCTCCGGTTGCTGCTGACAACCAAATGCCGACCATCGGGCGCCCAGGACGGGTCCTCGTTATCGCGGTCCTGGGCGAAGGTCACCTGCTGGCGCTCGCTGCCGTCGGGCGCCAGCACGAAGATCGTGAACTTCTTGTCGATGCGGCTCACGTAGGCGATGCGATCGCCTCGCGGCGACCAGGCCGCACTCTCGTTGTAGCTGCCCTCGAAGGTGATCCGCTGCCGCCCACCACCCACCGTGTCCATCACGTAGATCTGCGGGCTGCCCGTGCGGTCGCTCGTGAAGGCGATCTGCTTGCCGCTCGGATCATAGCAGGGACTGCACTCGATGGAAGGCTCGAAGGTCAGTCGCTGAATGATAGTGCCATCGGGGCGGATGCGGTAGATCTCGGAATTCCCGTCGCGAGAGAGGGTTAGGGCCAGCTCTCGGCCGGCGGGGGACCAGGTCGGGCCCAGGTTCAGGCCCTGGAAATCCCCGATCCGCGTGCTCTGGCCCGTGGCGCTGGCCAGGAGCATGAGGCGCTGCCGGCCACGATAATAGGAGGTGTAGGCCACCTGGGTGCCGTCCGGCGACCAGCGCGGCGTCAGGTTCAGGCTCGCGTTGCGCGTGACCTGCCGCAGGTTCTCGCCGTCGAAGTCGACGATGTGCAGCTCCCGCTGATCGCCATGCCCTCGCGTGAAGAGGATCCGCGTCTGGCTGATGCCCTGCTCCCCGGTGAGCTGCATGACCACCTCGTCGGCGAAGTGGTGCACCGAGCGCGCGAAGTCGGGCAGCTCGACCGTGTAGCGCTTGCTGATGCGCATCTCCCCGCTCGGATCGAGCAGGCGGGCCACCCAGACCTGGCCGGCGCCGGGCGCGGCCTCCAGGCGCAGCGCGATGCCGTAGGCGGGCGCCGTGGCGTCCTCGGGCCGCGGGCTGCGCCCGCCCGTGTAGGGCAGCGCGACGCCGGGCGGCAGGGGCTGGCCGATGTCGATGAGCCCGCTGAAGTAGAGGTCGCGCGCGAGGCGGCCGGCCATCAGGCGCGCGGCGTCGGCGGCGCCGGGCGCGTCCGTCACCACCTCGAGCGGGAGCAGGCGCACGAGCACGCGCGGCACGGAGCTGCGCTCCACGCCCAGGCGGATGACCTCGCTGCTCGCTGGGCCCGCGGGGCCCGTCGACGGCGTCCCGCTGCCCTGAGGCAGCGCGGGCAGGGCGGCAAGCAGCGCGGCCAGGCCGAGGAGCGCGCCCAGCAGGCGGGCGCGGCGCGGCAGGCTCCTGCCGGTGAGCTGCTCTCGCTGCATGCCTGGCCTCTCCTCGTTCGCGCCTAGCGGCGGTAGGTGAAGCTGAACTGGATGCTGAGCCCGGCGCTGCGGAAGCGCACCGGCGGCGCGGGCAGGGGATTCGCTTCCACCACCGCGCGCAGGGCCTCGCGGTCGAAGACCGACAGGCCACTCGACTGGAAGATCTCGGGGCTCTCGATCTCGCCATCGGCCGAGATGCGGAAGGCGACGATCGCCTCGAGCACCGCGCGCCCCGCCGTGCTCGAGGCACTGGGCTGCCAGCGGCGGCCGATCTTGCTCTGCACGAGTCCAAGATAGGAATCGCCGGCGCCCAGGTCACCCCGCGCCTGCACGCTGCCGCCCATGCCGACGGACTGCGCGCCCGGGCCCTCCTCGGCCGTGCCCGGCGCGGGGACGGACTCCTTCACGCCGGTCGGCGCCGTGCCCGTGCCGCCCGCCACGCCGGGCGGGGGCACGATCTTCTCGGGCGCCTTCGTGGCCTCGGCCTTGGTGACGGGCTTCACGGCCTCGCTGGCCTTGGTCGCGACCGGCTTCGGCGCCTCCTTCGGCGTTTCCTTGGCGGGTGTCTTGGGCGCGGGCTTGGGAGTCTCCTTCGGCTTGGCCACGGGGACGGCCGGCTTGGGCTTGGGCTCCTCGCGCGGCGCGGGCGAGACCTCGGCGCCGCGTCCCGCGCGGCGCCGGCCGCCCGCGTGCGGCAGCTCGCCGAAGCTGATGCGAATCGTGTCCGGCGGCGGCGGCGGTGCCTGCTTGAAGACGCTGGTGGCCGTGCCGAGCAGCACCAGGAAGACCAGGTGGCCGAAGAAGGACGCGATGAGATGAGCGGGCTTCACGGCCGCGGCGCCTCTCTACTCGACCTCGTCGTCGGGGTCCACCACCAGGCTGAGCCCGGCGATGCCGGCCTCCTTGACCGTCCCCATCACGCGCACGACGAAGCCGTAGGGGACCTCCTGGTCGCTGCGCAGATAGACCGGCCGCGCGTCGCCGGCCGGCCGGATCTCGGCGAGGATCTCCTTGAGCTGCGCGAGCTGGATCTGGTCCTCGTCGATGAAGACGCGCCGCTGCTTGTCGACGGTGATCACCAGGCCCTCGACGCTGGCCTTGGCCGTCGTGCGCGTGTGCGGCAGGTTCACCTCGACGCCGCCCGCGATGAAGGGCGCCGTCAGCATGAAGATGATCAGCAGCACGAGCATGACGTCCACCAGCGGCGTGACGTTGATCTCGGCCAGGCTCGCGTACTGGGCGCCGCCGCGCCCCTTGGCCTGCGGGGTGCCCATCATGAGAGGGCCCTCCCCGCGACGGGCGCGGGTGCCGGCGCCTCCAGGCGCAGATCCTCGCGTGCGAGCAGGTCGCCCAGGTGCGCGCCGAGCGCCTGCAGGTCGGCGTCCTGCTGTTTGAGCTTGCCGACGAAGTAGTTGTAGGCCACGGCCGCCGGGATGGCGACGGCCAGGCCCGCCACCGTGGCCACCAGCGACTCGGCGATGCCCGGGCCCACAGCGTCCAGCGAGGCCGTGCCCTGGCGGCCGATCTCGAGGAAGCTGGTGAGGATGCCGTAGACCGTGCCGAGGAGGCCGATGAAGGGCGCCGTCGAGGTGAAGGTGGCCAGCCAGCTCACGCCGCGCTCGAGCTTGCCCATCTCCTCGGTGGCGACGCGGTCCACGCCGCGCGCGAGCACCTCGCCGAGCGTGCGCAGGCGCTCGGGCGAGTTCGCCTGCCCGAAGGCGCCGGGCAGGATCTCGCGGCTGAAGTAGTGATAGACGACGGCCAGCGGCGCCTCGCGCTGCTGCTCGGCCCAGGCGCCGAGGCGCCTGAGCGCGCCGGCGTCCTCGCGCGCGGGCAGGAACTGCTCCCAGAAGCGCGCGTTGCCGCGCGTCGCCCGGCCCAGGCGACGGCCGCGCTCGACCATCAGGGCCCAGGAGAGGACCGACATCGCGAAGAGGATGGCCAGGACGATCTTGCCCAGCAGCGTGGCGCCCGAGATCAGGCCGCCGAGGTCCCCGAGGAGGCCTCCCGTACCCTGTGCGAAAAAAGGCATCGTGACTCCTTGCTGATGACCCCGGCGCTGCTCGGCCGCGTGCGGAGCATGGGTCCCGCGGGCGCGCCGCGGGCAAAGGCAGGGGAGGCCGCTCCGGCAAACGGGCGTCTGAACGCCTCGCGTCCGATTGAGTTTCGGACCCGTGGCGGGGGGCAAGGGCAGACTAAAGGGGCCGGCGCGCGAAGGGTCAAGCGAAATCGGCCTGCTGCCGCGGGCCGGTGCTGGCGGGCAACTTGCCTGCTGGCAAGAGCTTGGGGGTCGGCTCGCGCCCGACCCCGACGATCGGCTATCATTAGAGACCGGGCGCCGCCCGGCAGCCGCCGAGAGGGCCGCCGTGACCTGCCGTTTGCTCCAGCGAACCCTTGCCGTCGCCCTGCTCAGTCTCGGGGCAGCGGCGCCCGCGCGCGCGCTGCCGCCCCACGCCCAGCAGCACCCGCGCCTCCTCATGGACGCCGCCACGCGCCCCGCCCTTCTCGCCGAGATTCTCGCCGACCCCGTGCGCAGCGCGGTCTGGGCCGAAACGCTGAGCGCCGCCGAGAGCCTCGTCGCGCTGCCGCCCGACAGCCTGCTCGGCGACGGCTACTGGGGCTTCCAGAACGTGCAGGAACTGTCGCTGGTCGCCCAGCTCGCCGAGCCGCCGCTGGCCGGCCAGGCCGAGGCCGCGCTCGAAGCCGCGCTCGCCTGGCTGGCGGCAACGCAGGACCCGACGCCCGAGCCCGCGCTCGGCGTGCTGGGGCCGGCGCTGCGTCTGCAGGGCCTCGTCTGGGGCTACGACCACGCCTTCAGCGCGGCGAGCGAGGCCGAGCGGCAGCTGATCGTCGACGAGATCCTCGGCTATCTCGAAGCGATGTGCACGGACCCGGCCTTCCTCGTCTTCCTCTACAACCCGCTGCTCAGCAACAAGAGCGTGAGCCTGGGCGCGCAGCTCGTGCTCGCCTCGCTGGCGCTCGAGAAGGACCTGCCGGCGGAGCCGCTCGTCTTCCAGGCGCGGGCGACGGGCGAGGCCCTGCTCGCCAAGGCCTGGACGGATCTCTTCGGCGCGGACGGCAGCTACCGCGAGGGCGTGACCTACGCCTGCTGGGCGATGCGCACGCTGCTGCCCACCTGGGAGGCGAAGCGGCGGCTCGAGGGCGCCGCCGGCTGGGAGGCGGAGCGCGTGGGGCGGCTGCTCGAGTGGCTAGCGCTGCAGCTCCTGCCCGAGGGCGGCGGCGCTTACCTGAATCGCAACGAGTGCAATTCGACGGACTTCATCGTCTCGCGGCACCACAGCCTGCTCGAGTGGGCCACGCGCTACGGGCCGCAGCCGGACGTGGCGCGCTGGCTGCTGCGCCGCAGCTCGGGCGATCTCGGCCACGACTTCGGGCGCGAGAGCGATCCGGTGGCCACGCTGCTCTGGCACACGACTGGGTACGAGGCCGCGCCCGACTACCTGCTCGGCGGCCGCGAGTTCGAGGACGGCGGGCTCTACACCTATCGCCGCGGCTGGCCGGGCGGGGAGCCCGCCGCGAGCTTCCTCGCCACGCTGGAGGGCACGCGCTTCGTGGGCGGGCACGCGCAGGAGGACGTCGGCCAGTTCACGCTGCGCGCGCTGGGCCACGGTTTCGCGCTCGACAGCGGCGCCGGCGTGACGGCGCGGCAGACCCAGGGCCACAACCTGCCCACCGCCGATGGGCTGGGCCAGCACAACGCAGGCTCGAGCATCGGCACCGACGGCGAGGAGCGCGTGTGGATCCGCTCGCCCTTCCTCGACGCGGTGAGCGTGGACATGCGCGCGGCCTACACGACGCACTCGCCCTACAACGACCCCGACGTGCCCTGGGCCGGCTGGGACTGGTCCTGGGGCTACGACGGCGGCAACCCGATGAGCCGCGCGACGCGCACGCTGCTCATCTTTCCCGGCGACGTCGCGGGCGGCGAGCTGCCCGAGCTCTTCCTGCGCGACGACCTGATCAAGACCGACGGCGCCGCGCACCTCTGGCGCTGGCGCCTGCACTTCGCTCAAGACCTCGCGCTGAGCGAGGTCGGCGGCGGCCAGTGGCGGCTGACCGGCGCGAACGGTCTGCTGCGGCTTTTCCTGCACGACCCGCCGCGGGCGGGACTGGGCACCAGCGTCGCCCCCTACGACAACGGCAACACAGATCCCAACACGCAGCTGCTCTCGGTGAGCAAGACCACCGAGCGCTTCCACTTCCTCTGGCAGCTCACGCCGGTGGCGACGGGCGGCCTGCTGCCGGCGAGCAGCACGGAGCGCTACGCCGAGGGCCTGCGCCTCCTCACGACGCGGGGCCTGCGCGAGCGGCGGCTGCTCGTTGCGACCGGGGCGGCGCCGCTGGTGACGGCGGCTGGCGAGCGCCTCGAGGGGCCCCTCGGCTGGGGCGTGATCGAGAAGGAGGGCGCCGCGCTGCGCACGGCGCTGATCGAGGGCCGGCGCCTGCGCGGCGAGGGGAAGCTCCTCATCGGCCTCGAACCCGCGGGCTCGGCAGCGTGGGACGGCGCCGTGCTCTGGCTCTCCTCGCCGGCGCTCGTCTTCAAGGCCTACGCGCCGGGGGCGGTCTACGTGATTGCGGACGAGCGGCTGGTGGCCTTCGAGCGGCACGGCGACTTCGTGACGAGCCTGGCGCATTCCGACTACCAGCAGCCCGACTTCGCCGACGCCGGGCCACCGCTAAGGCTCGATGGCACCGCCGTGGGGCGGGCGCCTCTGCGCTTCGCGATCGCGGGGCCGGGCGCGCTGCGCGCGGAGGGCCGCGCGCGGCTCACGGTCTACGACCTGCAGGGCCGGCGCGTGGCGGCGCAGGATTTGGCGCTGGGTGCCGGCGAGGCCGTCTGGGACGGCCGCGACGCGACGGGCCGGCCGGCGCCGGCGGGGGTGTACTTCCTGCGCCTGCGGGCAGCGGAGGCGAGCGCGCAGCGGAAGGTCGTGCTTCTGCGCTAGCCGCCGTTGTCGCCCGCGCCACCTTCCGTTATGCTGCCCGCACCCGTGCCAGGAGGCAGCATGCGCCAGAGGGGACGCTTCGGCGACTACGGCGGCTTCTACGTGCCCGAGATCCTCATGCCCGCGCTCGAGGAGCTCGAGGCCGCCTTCCTCGCCGCCCGCCGCGACCCGGCCTTCCGCGCCGAGCTGAAGCGCCTGCTCGCCGAGTACGCCGGCCGGCCGACGCCGATCACGCTGTGCGAGAACCTGAGCCGGCACGCCGGCTGGCCCATCGCGCTCAAGCGCGAGGACCTCGTCCACGGCGGCGCGCACAAGACGAACCAGGTGCTGGGCCAGGCCCTGCTCGCCCGCCGCATGGGCAAGCGGCGCCTCATCGCCGAGACGGGCGCCGGCCAGCACGGCGTCGCCACTGCCATGATGGGCGCCCTCTTCGGCATGCCCACGGACGTCTACATGGGCGCGCTCGATGTCGAGCGGCAGGCCCTCAATGTATTCCGCATGCGCCTGATGGGCGCGCGGGTGATCCCGGTGGAGTCCGGCAGCCGCACGCTGAAGGACGCCATCAACGAGGCCCTGCGCGACTGGGCGACGAACGTGCGCGACACGCACTACCTGCTCGGCACCGTCGCCGGGCCGCACCCCTATCCAACGCTGGTGGGCGAGTTCCAGCGCGTCATCGGCCGCGAGGCGAAGCGGCAGTTCGCCGCCCGCTTCGGCGGCGCGCCGCGCGCGGTGCTGGCCTGCGTGGGCGGGGGGAGCAACGCCATCGGCCTCTTCAAGGACTTCATTCCCACGAAGGCCGAGATCCACGGCATCGAGGCGGGCGGCAGGGGCCTCGCGAGCGGCGCGCACGGCGCGACCTTGCAGAAGGGCACGCCCGGCATCCTGCACGGCGCCTACAGCTACCTGCTCCACGACGCGCACGGCCAGATCACCGAGACGCACAGCGTGAGCGCGGGCCTGGACTACCCCGGCGTCGGCCCCGAGCACAGCGCGCTCAAGGACGCGGGGCGCGCGCGCTACTGGTCCGTCACCGACGCCGAAGCCCTGGCCGCGTTCCGCCTGCTCGCCGAGACCGAGGGCATCGTGCCCGCGCTCGAGAGCGCGCACGCCGTGGCCGGCGCGCTCAAGCTCGCGCGGCGCTATGCGCGCGAGGCGGGCCTTGCCAAGGCCGATTGGAAGAAGAAGCTGAAGCAGGCCATCCTCGTCGGCCTCTCCGGCCGCGGCGACAAGGACATGGAGACCGCGCGGCGGCTCTTCCCGGAACTGGGCTAGGGCGCGCGGGTCTCCGCCCTTGTCGGGCGGGGGCGCGGGGGCTAGAATGCCCGCCATGTCCGACTCGCGCTACGCCGCCGCCTTCGCGCGGCTCGCCGCCGCCCGCGAAGGCGCCTTCGTGCCCTTCACGGTGCTGGGGGATCCCGATCCCGAGACCAGCCTCGCCGTGCTCGAGAGCTTCGCCGCCGGCGGCGCCGACATGCTCGAGCTGGGCATCGCCTTCAGCGACCCGGTGGCCGACGGCCCGACGATCCAGGCCGCCGACCTGCGCGCGCTCGCGGCCGGCGTGACGCCGCCCGTGGCGCTCGAGGTGCTCGCCGAGTTCCGGCGCCGGCACCCCGAGCTGCCCCTTGGGCTCCTGCTCTATGCGAACCTCGTCCAGCGGCCGGGGCCACAGGCCTTCTCCCGCCGCCTCGCCGCGGCCGGCGCGGACAGCGTGCTCATCGCCGACCTGCCGCCCGAGGAGGCAGCGCCCTTCGCGCGCGCAGCGAAGACCGCGGGGATCGGTCTCGTCTCCATGGTGACGCCACTCACGCGCCCCGCGCGCCTGGCCGCCATCGCGGCGCGCGGCGGGCCCTACCTCTACGTCGTCAGCCGCGCGGGCGTGACCGGCCGCGATGCCAGCCTCGCCACGACGGCGGCCCCCCTGCTCGCGCGCCTGCGCGCGGTGACGGCGATCCCCACCCTGCTCGGCTTCGGCATCGGCAAGCCGGCGCAGGTGCGCGCGGCGCTGGCGGCCGGGGCCACGGGCGCGATCAGCGGCAGCGCGGCCGTGGAGATCATCGCCCGGCACGCGCCGGCGGGTCGCCCCGGCCCACGCGCTCGCCGCGCCCTGCTCGCCGAGCTGGCCGACTTCACCGCCGCGATGAAAGCGGCCACGCGGCGCGGCGGCGCCTGAGGGTGGCGGTGAGCGGCATGATGGCTTCGGGGTTTCAAGTGGACTCCTCGCTGCTGGACCTTCTCAATCTCTTTCGGCGCCGCGTTGCCTGGCTGATCTGGCCGCCCGTGATCGCCTCCCTTGTCAGTTTCCTCGTCGTCCAGTTCGTTGTTGCGCCCCGCTACGAAAGCCATGCGTCGATCCTACCGCAGCAGATCAGCGAAGTGACCGCCAAGCAACCGGTCCTGGAACGGGGCGCCTTCCTGAGGGGATTCAGCTTCCGGGATGTGACCACGCGGAACAGCACGAACATGGAGCTGATGGTGAGCGATCGCGTGCGCCGCGGGGTGGTCGAGAACCTCGATCTCGTCGCATTCTTCGGCACCGCCGGCAGGCATCCGGCTTCTGCCGAGGGGGCCACGCAGGCGGCGATGGAGGCACTTGCCCAGGCGACACGCTTCGAGTTGTCGCTCCAGCTTCAAGTCCTGACCGTGCGCGTGACGACGCGCGACCCCGAAACGAGCGCGCGCATCGCCGCCGCGTACCTGACGCAGACGAATGCGGCCAACCTCGACCGCATACACGCCTATGCCAAGCAGCGGGTCGACTTCTTCGCGGAGCGCCTGGCGGAGGTGAAGCAACAGGTCGCCGCCCTGGGAGCGCAAATCGGCACACAGGTTCAACGGAGCCGGAGCGCAGCGCCGGAGCGCGAACTGGAGATCGCCTACGGCTTCCTGGCACCGCTCCAGCAGAGACTTCTCGACTTGCACCTGCAGCAGGACCGCTTGGGCCGTGACCAAGCCGCGGGCAGTGCCGAGCGTCTGGCCCTCGCCGCCGAGATTCGGGTCTTCGAGAGCTTCCTCGCTGATATCGACTCCCTGGCAGAGGCGCGCCAGGGGCTCCTGCCGACACCGCGGAACAGCCAACTCGCGGCGCTGGAGCGCGCCCAGCTCGAGCGGGACCTCGATCTGCTCCAGGCTCTGGAAGCAAGTCTGCTCGAGAGCCGGGAAGCGGCGCGCCTGGAGGCAATCCTCGACGTCGAGACCTTGACGATCCTCGATCGCCCGATTGTCGCGGCGGAGCCCACTTGGCCTCGCAAGCGCATGACGGTCCTGCTGGCATCGGTCATCGCGCTCATCGGCAGCGCGGCTGGCGTCACCTTCGTCGACGCCCTCGCGCGCCTCGGGGCAGGCTCTCCAGCGCTGGGTTGGCGCCGTCTTCTGGGCGAGACATGAGCATCGGCCAGCTGCTGCTGCTCGCCGGAGCGGGCTTGGGCGGCCTGGGCGCCGGCCTCCTGGCACTGCGCCAACCCGCCGTTCTTGTCGCACTCAGCGTGCTGACGATCAGCCTCGACTACAAGGGCCGCCTGGGCGAAGGCTTCATCACGGCCAACAATCTGCTCAAGGTCGTGCTTATCGGCGCCTTCCTGGTGCAGATGCTCTGCGGTGGCCGTCGCTTGCGCCTGCCCATTCATCTGATCTGGTTCCTGCCCTACCTCGTCTTCGCCGCCATCTCGAGCTACTACAGCGCCGATTTCCTCCAGGCTGGCTTCTACGTCGTGCGGCTGACCCTGGTTTGGATCTACGCAGTCCTGGTAGCCAACCTCATCGAACGCGAGTGGCAGTTGTCGCTCTTGCTGCTCGCGATGGCCGCCACGGCACTGTTCGTCAGCGTAACCGCCCACATGCAGACGCTCAACATTGCTGCCCTGGCCGGCGCCGAGCTGGTGCAGAAGCAAGGACCGGATGCGGGGTCGGTTCGCGCGCTGGGCACCTTTTGGGACGCGAACGCCCTTGGCGGTTTCCTCGGCGTGCTCTCGCTCTTCCTCACGGCCGGACTGGCCCGCGCCAATCTCGGCTGGATCGGGCGCACTGCGATCCTGTGCGTGCTCGGCGTCGCCTTCGGAGCTGTGCTCCTGAGCTTCTCGCGCAGCGCTTGGTTGATGATTGGGCTCGGCATGCTGCTCTTCGCGAGGGAGCGCCGGCTGCGACCCTATGTCGGCTGGTTCCTTGCGCTCGGGCTCGGCGGGGCGCTGTACGTCCTGATCGCGACGCCCTACGGTCAAGCGCTGACGGCCCGCGTTCTCAGCTTCGGTGAACTCGGGCAGGACTACTCAGGCCGCTTCCGCTGGTATCTTGCGCTCAGCGGCTTGCAGATCTGGTCAGACGGCATGCACTGGCTCTGGGGCAGCGGCTTCCACTCCTTCGGGGAGCAGATCTGGCGGCACTGGTACCCGCTGGCCACGCACGACATGATGTACCACTCGGGTACGAACATGAGCCACACGCTGCTGGTCACTCTCCTCGCCGAAGGGGGCCTGCTCGGCGTGCTGCTCTTCGTCGTCCCCTTCGTAGCAGCGCTGCGGGTGCTCGGGCGGCTGCGCCGGCAGCCCCACGGGGAGGTGGGCGGCAGCGTGCTTCTCGGCTGCCAAGTGGTCCTAGTGGTGAAGCTCGTCGACACCTTCTTCAATCCGCTGATGTACGACAACCTCCTCTGGCTGACGCTGGGACTGATCGGCGCCATCGCAGGACCGGCGTTCTCGCCCCGACCAGGGGACATTGGTGCCCGATCCAACCGCGCAGCGCTACCGATTGACCCGCCCACAGCGCGGTGCTAGCCTTGCCGCCACCATGCGCCGCATCCGACTCCTGCCCGCCCTCGCCCGCGCCTGGGCCCTCTTCGCCGAGGATCCCCTGCGCTACGTCGGCCTCGTCTTCCTCTCCAGCCTGATCGGTCTGACGATCGTCCTCGCGCCGATGATGGCCGCCGCCTGCTTCTTCGTGCTCGGGCGTCTCGCCCGCGGCGAGACGCCCCTCTTCGCCGATCTCTTCGCGCCCTTCGCGAGCTTCGAGCGCTTCCTGATGGGCGGCCTGCTCTGGCTGGGCGCGCAGGTGCTCGGCCTTGTCGTCAGCACCTGGAATCCGCTGTTCGGGGCGCTGGTCGCCCTCGTGGTCAACGCCTTCCTGCTCCTCTACATGCCGCTGATGGTCGAGCAAGAGCTGAGCGCCGCCGCCGCCTTCGCGGCCTGCCGGCGCCTCTTCCAGCGTGAGTGGTTGATGCTGCTCACCGTGACCGGGCTGCTCACGGTGCTGCTCTGGCTCGGCGCGCTCGCGATGCTGATCGGCCTCGTCGTCGCGGTGCCCTACGGACTGGCGGTGATCCAGGCCGTCTACGAGCAGGCCACGGCGGAGCCCCCGCCGTCCCCGGTGGAGCCACCGCCGCCCGCAACGGAGCCGCCGCCCGCGGACGCGGAGGGCGCGGCGTGAAGGTCCTCGGCATCGAGAGGCCCGTGATCGCCATGCTGCACCTGCCGCCCAGCCCGGGCGTGGCCGGCTTCCCGGGCCTGATGGCGGCCCTGGAGACCCTGCGCGCGGAGCTGCAGGTCTACCTGGCGGCGGGCGTGGATGCGCTGCTGCTCGAGAACATGCACGACTTTCCCTGCTTGCCCGAGCGCGAGATGGGCCCCGAGGTGCCGGCCTACCTCGCCCGCCTGGCCGCCGCCGCGCGCGGTATGGCCGCCGAGCTGACGGGCGGCACCGCGCGGCCCCTGCCGATCGGCATCCAGGTGCTCTTCGCGGCGAACCGCACGGCCGTGGCCGTGGCGCTCGCCGCCGGCCTCCAGTTCGTGCGCGCCGAGGGCTGGACGCACGCCCACATCAGCGACAAGGGCTTCGTCGACGCCCAGGCCGGGCGCGTGAAGCGCTACCAGCACGCCATCGGCGCCGAGGGCATCCAGATCTTCGCGGACATCAAGAAGAAGCACGCGAGCCACGCGATCACGGCGGATCTCGGGATCGGCGAGATCGCCGCCACGCTCGCCCTGCACCGCGCCGACGCGGCGATCGTCACCGGCGCGCTGACGGGGGCGGCGCCGGACCCGGCGGACCTGGCCGCCGTGCGCGCGGCGACCCCGCTGCCGCTGTTCATCGGCAGCGGTCTCACGGCCGAGAATCTCGGCGACTACTTCGCCCTCGCCGACGGCTTCATCGTCGGCAGCGACTTCAAGCGGGAGGGCCGCTGGGATGCGCCGGTGGACGGCGCCCGCGTGCGCGACTTCATGCGGCGGCTGCGCGAGCTGCGCCGCAGTTGAACGGCCGCGATCACCGCGGAGGATCCTCGCGACCTGCGGAGCGGAAAAAGAGAGACCCGCCGGCTCTGGCCGGCGGGTCTGCTCGCTTCCGCTGCGGCGAGGTCGCCCAGGGAAGCCATGCGGGATCCTGGTTCGCGTCGCGGCCGGGCGCCTTCGAAGCGGCGCCCGGCGCGACCCGAATCGGGCTTACTTCAGCAGCGCCCCGCGGGCGACCTCGCTGAGGCCCCCGGCGCTGGCGCGCAGGAAGTAGACCCCGCTGGGCACGGCCTGGCCGGCGGCGTCGCGGCCGTCCCAGCTCACGCTGAGCCACCCGGGCCCCGCGGCCGTCTCCGCGAAGCTGCGCAGCAGGCGACCCTGCAGGTCGAAGACCTCGAGCTGGACCGGGCCGGCCGCCGGAGCGTGGAAGCGCGCCGTGGTCTTCGGATTGAAGGGGTTCGGATGCAGGGCGAGGCCGAGCTGGCCGAGCGCCGGCGACTCGGCGGGCACCGACGTCAGGTCATCCCAGGTCAGGTCCAGGATCAGCTTGTAGCGCTGCACGTCGTTGCCGCTGTGCCGCGTGATCTTGATGAAGTAGCTGCCCGCCGGCAGCGAGTAGTCGATCAGGGTCTCCTGGACGCCGATCGCCGAGGCGTTCTGCGCGAGCAGGACGGTGCTGCCGGTGGCGCCGGAGCGGATCTCGAAGCCGAGGTCCATGATCTGGTTCGTGTAGATCCCGCCCCCGATCGAGTCGAGGATGTAGTAGGAGCCCACGGCCTGCAGGTAGATGTCGAAGAGGCTGCCGACGGGCGTGCTGAAGGAGTACCAGTCGGTGTCGTTCATCTCGGTCAGGCTGTGGTTCTCGATCGTGACCTGGCCCGTGAAGCTGCCCAGGGCGTTGGCCGTGTTGTAGGCGTTGTCGCGCTCGGCGAAGTCGCCGTAGTTGCGCATGCCGCCGCGGATGTCGTCGTCGCGAACGCCGTAGAAGGCAGCCGTGTAGGCAGCCTCCATCAGCTTGGTCTGGTTGATCGGACCCTCGTGCCCGAGACCGTGGCCGTGGCCGTGCTCGTGCATCACCACATTGCGGATGAAGCGGTAGTCCAAGTTCGCGTTGGCCCAGCCCTCAGCGTAGTCGAGCACCATGTCACTGCCGCCGCCGCCGGGTGTGGGGAAGTAGTTGTAGGCGAGGATGCCGTTCACGCCGTCGATGGGGTGCATGCCGATGCGCACGTCGCCGCGAGCGCCGAGGAGGCCGTTGGCGCCGAAGGCGGCGCCGTCGTCGCTGACCTCGACGTAGGTGATGCCGATGAACTCGCCCCAGCGCGCGAAGCAGGCGGCGAAGATCGGCTTCCAGACCGCCTCGCTGCCGAAGAGGGCGTTCAGCCTGGCGTAGAGCGAGCTGTTGCTGCCCGGTTCGCCGGCGCCGGGAGGAATGTAGACGCCGTCCGGCAGGAAGCTGTAGGTGACGGTGATCGGGTCGCCGACCACGCCAGTCGAGCCGTCCGTCGCCGTGACGAAGATGCGCGTCTGCCGGACGTAGCGGCCGCCGTCCTCCTGGGGAGGGAGCTGCGGCAGGCGGGCCAGCAGTTCGCGGAACTTCTCGGGCGAGGTGTCCGGGTGGATGCAGACGGCCAGCTCGGCGTTCTCGATACAGCTCGTGTCGAGGCGCAGGCCGGTGAGCTCCTGCAGGTTCTCGAGCACGAGCTGGTCAACGTAACTGCCGATCAGCTCGTGGCTCGCCAGGACGGGCGCGGACTCCGCCGCCAGGGCGCTGGCCGCGGGCGCGGCGGCCATGAGCAGGAACAGCCCGAAGACCGCCGGGCGTACGCGGGAGCCGAAAGTGCGGGGCATGAAGCAGCCTCCTGTTGGGCGGGGGAGCAGGACGAGACAGTGTCGATTCTAGCACACCGGCCGGAGCCGTCCCAAGCGACACTCTCTCCAGCGGGTGCGGGAACAGGGGGCGGGGGTCCGAGCTGGACCCCCGCCGGGGAGGCACGCGATGCAGAAATCCACTACTTGAGAAGCAGAGCGCGTACGGTCTCGCTCTCGCCGCCGCTCGTGGCGCGGAGGAAGTAGAGGCCGCTGGGCGCCGGACTGCCGGTCTCGTCCTGGCCGTTCCAGCTCACTTGCACCCAGGCGTTGCCGGCCGCCTCCTGCCGGAAGCCCTGGATGCGGCGGCCCTGAACGTTGAAGATCTCCAGGCTGACGCTGCCCGCCTCGCGCACGTAGAAACGCGCCGTGGTCTTCGGATTGAAGGGCGTCGGGAAGACGCTCAGGCCAAGGCCCCGCGCCGGCACCGCCGCCTCACCCACCGCCGTGCTGATCTGGGTGAGATCGATGTTCAGGCGGTAGCGCTGGACGTCGTTGCCGCTGTAGCGGCGCACGCGCAGGTAGTAGTCGCCGGCCGTCAGCTCGAAGTCGGTGATGGTCTCGACGACGCCGAGGCCGCCGGCGTTGGCGGTGGTGAGCACCGTCACACCGTCGCTGGCGCGCAGCTCGAAGCCGAGGTCCATGATCTGGTTGGTCCAGACCTGGACGCCGTCGACGACGTAGAAGGAGCCCACCGGCGTCATGACCACGTCCAGCAGCATGCCGCTGGCGATGGTGAACTTGAAGTAGTCACTGTCGCTGGAGGCGGTCACCGAAACGTTCTCCTGCTGCAACGGCCCCTCGGGCAGCGTGCCCCAGAGCGTCGCATCGGCGGCGGTGCTGTTCTTCTCCAGATAAAAGCCGTAGTTGCGCATGCCGCCGCGGATGTCGTCGTCCTGCGGGCCGTAGATGACGGGATCGTAGTAGGGCTCCATCAGCTGGCGGTTGCTGGCCTCGATGTGGCCGAGACCGTGGCCGTGGCCGTGCTCGTGCATCACCACGTTGCGGAAGAAGCGGTAGTCGGTGCCGGCGTCACCCCAGTTCTCGCTCCAGTCCAGGACCATGTCGCCGCCCGAGGCCGGGTAGTAGTTGTAGGCCAGCACGTTGCTCGGGCCGTCGATGTTGGCCATGCCGATGCGGATGTCGCCGCGCACGCCGAGGACGCCCCAGGTGTCCGGGAAGGCGGCGCCATCGTCGACCTCCTCGACGTAGTGCAGGCCGACGAAGAAGGCCCAGCGGGCGAAGCAGTCGCGGAAGATCTGCTTCCAGGCCTCGGTGTTGCCGCCGAACTGAGCGTTCAGGCGCGCGAAGAGCGAGCTGTTCTCGTCCTCGGACGGGATGTAGGTGCCGTCGGGCAGGAAGCTGTAGGTGAGGATCACCGGGTCGCCGAGGATGCCCGAGAAGCCGCTGGCCGTCAGGCTCCAGCGGTCCACGCGGTTGTAGCGGTCACCCTCGGGCTCGATCCAGGTGGGCAGCTTGCGCAGCAGCTCCTCGACGACCTCGGGCGGGGTGTCCGGCGCGAGGCAGAAGGAGCGCTCGGCCGTCTGCACGCAGGTGGCCGCTGGGTCGATGCCGTAGAAGCGCTGCAGGTCGCTGGCGACGATCTGCGCCGCCATCCTCTCGACCATCTGGATCGCGCTCTGATTGAGGTAGGGGGTCTCGCCGGCGGCGGAAGCCGGCAGCGCCGAGGCCAGCAGCGTCAGCAGGGCGCCGGCCAGCGCGAGGCGGGAGCGTGCGAGCATGAGTGACGACCTCCGAGCGGGAGTGGCAGGGGAAAGGCCCTGATCAGCGGACAGTAGCAATGATAGCACAGGCGAGCCGAACTGGCCAGCGCAAATCCCGGCAAGTGATATAGAGACAAAGACGTACAAGGATACCTGGGCCACAACTCCAGGCCGCGCTCCCGGCGGCGGCCGGGGCTAGACGCGGTGCCCCTGGGCCGGCGGCGCGAAGTCCATCTCGAGGATCTCGCCGGGGCGGGCCCGGCGCAGCTCCTGGCACTGTTGCAGGACGCTAACCACCAGCGGGAAGCCGACATCGAGAACGAAGGCCTGCTCGCCCTCGGCCAGGCGCTCGAAGCGGCCGCGGGCCCGCTCCAGCTCGTCCTTGTGGAACTCCAGCTGGGGCACCTTCACGGCCTCGCCGTGCCGGGCGATGATCCGGTGGCACTCGAAAACTGCTGGATTGACAACGAGTTGCACCTCTTCTCCCACCGGCGGCGGGGCGGCGCCGTCCAGGAAGAGCCAGAGCGGATGGGTGGCGGCCCGCGGCTTGAAGAGCACGCTCTCGCCGCGGATCTGGATGACCGTGCCGGGCACGGCCGCGTCTCGCCATTGCTCGCCGAAGCGCCGTCTCTCCGCGTGCATCCCGACCTCACAGATTTCCGGATGGCGAGCCCCCCGGCCCGCACCCCAAGTGTAGACGCGAAATCGCGCTCCGGCCAGCACCCGGCGGTCGCGGGCTTGCCGCTCCGGAAGGCAGGGGCTAAGCTGCCCGGGGCCGCCGGGTGCGCCGGCGGATCCTCGCCGCGGGAGCGCGCCATGCCCCTGGTTCCCCAGTCCATCAAGGAGCTCAGGCCCTACTCGCCCGGAAAGCCGATCGCCGAGGTGCGCCGCGAACTCGGCCTCGAGCGGGTCGTCAAGCTGGCCAGCAACGAAAACCCCTGGGGACCTTCCCCCCGGGCGCTGGCCGCCATCGCCGAAGCGAGCGGCGAGCTGCACCGTTACCCCGACATGGGCGCTCTCGCCCTGCGCGGCGCGCTGGCCGAGCGCTTCAAGGTGCGCGTGGAAAACGTCGCCGTGGGCAGCGGCAGCGAGGGCATCATGGCGACGGTGATGCGCACCTTCCTCTGCGACGAGGACGAGATCCTCACGGCCGAGAACACCTTCATCGGCTTCATGGTGCTGGCGCGCGCGAGCGGCAACAAGCTCACGCTGGTGCCGCGGCGGCCGGACTACCGCTACGATCTCGCGGCGATGGGCGAGCGCGTGAACGAGTACACGAAGATCATCTACCTCGCCAACCCGGACAATCCGACGGGGACCATCTTCACGCGCGCCGAGTTCGACGCCTTCATGGCCAAGGTGCCGAGCCGCTGCCTGGTCATCTACGACGAGGCCTACTTCGAGTTCACCGCGGCCGAGCCCTCCTTTCCGGACTCGATGACCTATCGCTACGACAACGTGATCACCTTGCGCACCTTCTCGAAGGCCTATGGCCTGGCCGGCCTGCGGATCGGCTACGGCTTCGCGCACGACGAGTTGATCGGCAATCTGATGAAGGTGAAACTGCCCTTCGAGCCCAGCCACCTCGCCCAGGTGGCCGGCCTCGCCGCGCTCGCCGACGAGGACTTCCTGCGCCGCACGGTGAGGGGAACCGCCGCCGGCCTGGCCAGATTGCGCGAGACACTGGGCGCCGCCGGCCTCGCCGTGCTGCCCAGTCACACGAACTTCGTGGCCGTGGCGACGGGCGATGCCACGCGCTGCGAGCGCAGCTGCCGGCGCCTGCTCGAGCAGGGCGTGGTCGTGCGGCCCCTGGCCGCCTTCGGCTTTCCCGACCTGTTCCGGGTGAGCGTCGGCACTTCCGAGGAGCTGGCGGTCTTCGCCGAAGCGCTGCCACGGGCGCTCGACTAGCGCGACGCGAGCACGCCCAGAGCGGACACAATCTCCGCGGCACAACCTTTCGCTTGCTCCACGCCCTTGGCGCTCGTTAGGATGCCAGAGCGCCTGCGCCCGCTCGCGCCGGCCGGACCACCCGATCGCGAGGGAGTCTCATGGAAAGCTACCGCGGGAGCCTGGCTCGACCAGGCGCGGCGCTCCTCTGGCTGGCCTTGACCGCCGCGCCGGCCGCTGCGCAGGGCGGCAGCGGCTGGGGCATTCGCGAGGAGAACGTCTCGGCGCTCGTGCTCTTCATCGTCTTTTCGATCGTCATCGTGGTCAGCATCCGCCTGGCGCGCATGGGCCGGCCGCTCTTCGTGCGGCGCATCGCCGGCCTCAACGCGGTGGAGGAGGCGATCGGCCGCTCCACCGAGCTGGGCCGCAAGGTGCTCTACGTGCCCGGCATCATGTCCATCGACGAGGTGCAGACCCTCGCCTCGCTGGCCGTGCTCAAGCACGTCGCCAAGCACACGGCCGAGTACGGCACGCCGCTGGACGTGCCGAACAAGGACCCGCTCACCTTCGCCGCCGCGCGCGAGACGGTGAAGGAGGCCTACCTCGAGGCGGGGCGGCCGGACCTCTTCAGCGACGACATCGTGCACTACATCACCTACGACCAGTTCGCCTACACGGCGGCGGTGTCGGGCATCATGGTGCGTGAGAAGCCGGCGGCGAACTTCCTGGTCGGCTCCTTCTACGCCGAGAGCCTGCTGCTGGCCGAGGCCGGCCAGGGCACGGGCGCCATCCAGATCGCCGGCACGGCCGAGGTGGCGCAGATCCCCTTCTTCGTCGTCACCTGCGACTACACGCTGATCGGCGAGGAGCTCTACGCGGCGAGCGCCTATCTCTCGCGCGAGCCCGTCATGCTGGGCAGCGTCAAGGGCCAGGACTTCGTGAAGCTGATGCTGCTGGCCTGGATCGTCATCGGGCTCCTGATCGCGACCTTCTTCGGCAACCTGGCGCTCCAGGGCTGGCTGCAGCCGCAGTAGAGAGGACCCATGTTCAGGAAACGCATTCCCCTGCTGCTGACTTTCATCGCCGGCATGCTGCCGATCCTCTCCTTCCTCTTTCGCGGGCCCGCCCTGCGGGACGAGGATCCGACGGGCAACGGCATCCTTCACGTCAGCGACACCTTCGAGCGCTGGATGGTGATCCTCGCCGCCGCGGCGCTGCTGCTCGGCGTCGTCAACGTCTTCCAGGTGAACCTGCGCAAGATCTCCAACCGCGCGCAGGGCTGGCCCTACGCGCTGGTGTTCCTGCTCGCGCTGACGATCACCGGGTTCTTCGGGCTCTGGGACGCCTTCTCCCGCGCGAGCAACACCGCCTGGTACGCGCACGCCGCCTACAACTGGATCGTCGAGGCCGGCTTCAAGCCACTCCAGGCGACGATGTTCAGCCTGCTCGCCTTCTACGTGGCCTCGGCCGCCTTCCGCGCGTTCCGCGTGCGCAACGTGGAGGCGGCCATCCTGCTTGCGGCAGCGCTCCTGATCATGCTCGGCGTGAACCCTTACGTCGTCCGCGCGCTGCCCTTCCTGCCCGACCTCACGCAGTGGACGCTGAACATTCCCAATGCCGCGGCGCAGCGGGGGATCATCATCGGCGCCGCCCTGGGCGCCGCCTCGATGGCCCTGCGTATCCTGATCGGCATCGAGCGCAGCTACCTCGGCCTGCAGAAGGGAGAGTAGTGTGACCGCCCTCTTCCAGCGGCTGATGAACATCGACCGGCGCTGGCTCTACCTGCTCGTGGGCCTGGCGGCGGTGATCCCCATCCTGCTGCCGCTCAACCTGCCCGTGAACGTCGCCCAGTCCGTGCAGGACCTCTACGACCGCGTGGAGAGCCTGCCGGCGGGCTCGGTGGTCCTCGCCTCCTTCGACTACGGCCCCTCCACCGGCCCTGAGAACGACCCGATGGCCGACGCCTTCCTGCGTCATTGCCTGGCGCGGGACCTCAAGGTGCTCTGTATCGCGCTCTACCCGCTGGGCGGTGTCACCGAGGGCGCCGAGGAGCTCCAGCGCGCGGTGGGGCCGCTGGACCCGGCCAACGGCGTCCTCGAGAGCACGGCCTTCCCCGGCAAGTTCTACGGCAGGGACTTCGTCTACCTCGGCTACAAGGACGGCGGCCAGGCGACGATGCGGCAGATGGGCGAGAACGTGCACGCCGTCTTCCCGCGCGAGTACTACCAGGCGCCGGTGACGGACTACGAGCTGTCCAACCAGGTGCGGGGCTACGGCGACGTCAGCTTCGTGATGAGCTTCGCCACCGGCATCATCGGCGAGTGGTGGGCGAACCTGGTGAACGCCCAGTACGGGACGCCGGTCGCCGTGGGTTGCACGGCGGTGAGCGCGCCCAAGTACTTCGCCTACTACAAGGCGGGGCAGATGTTCGCGCTCTTGCCCGGGCTCAAGGGCGCGGCCGAGTACGAGTACCTGGTCAAGCAGAAGTACGGGCAGATCGCCGAGGCGACGGCCGCCGACGTCTACAACGCCGGCAAGGGCTGGGACGTGCAGTCCATCGTCTACACGATCATCACGCTCTTCATCGTCATCGGCAACGTCGGCTTCCTGCTGGAACGCCGGCAGCGCCGGTCCTAGGGGAAGGCCATGGCCAGCGAACTCTGGGTCTGGGTCGGCGCGCTCTTCACGCTGTGCATCCTGAGCTTCCTGTACAAGGACAACCCCTTCTTTCGTTTCGCCGAGAGCGCCTTCGGCGGCATCAGCATGGGCTACTACATCAACCTGACCTTCCGGAACACCTTCGTGCCCAATCTGATCGCGCCGCTCTTCCACGCCGGGCCGGCCTACAGCGCGGCCACCTACCCGACCCGCGAGCCCGAGCACTGGCTGCTCATCGCGCCCTTCCTGCTCGCGCTCGTGCTCTACTCGCGCTACGTGCCGAAGATCGCCTGGATGAGCCGCTTCGCGCTGGCCGTCTACGTGGGCTACTACGCGGGGCTGAACATGATGCAGAAGCTGCAGGGCGAGGTGCTGCCGCAGTCGGCGGACACCATCCGCAGCTTCTGGCGCTTCCTCCCCGAGCGGCTGCCGATCTGGTTGGACGCCCAGACGCGCACCGTGAGCTGGGGCGAGTGGATCTCGAGCCTGGTCTTCGTGATCGGCGTGCTCGCGGTGCTCGTCTACTTCTTCTTCTCGGCGGAGCACAAGGGCGTGGTCGGCGGCGTGGGGCGCCTGGGGATCTGGTTCCTGATGATCTCCTTCGGCGCCGCCTTCGGCTACACGATCATGGGCCGCGTGTCGATCCTGATCGGCCGCGTGATCTTCCTCGTCGACGACTGGCTAGGCCTCGGCTAGTCGCCCGCGCTCGGCTCGGGTGGCGGCGCCGCCGCGGGCGGCGCTGCCGTCGCCGCGCGCTGGCGAACCCAGAGTGCGTGCCCGCCCAGCACGAGGGCCGCGGCCGGCAGCATGAGCAGCCAGACGGCCCAGATCTCCTCCCGCCAGTACTGCGCCAGCGTGAGATGCGGGTTGCGCCGGATCAGGGCGAGCTGCGCACTCGCGCCGAGCAGAGCAAGCAGCAGGCTGCCCGCGGCCACGGTCGGCAGGCCCGCCGGCCGCAGCAGGAGGCGGCTTGCGCCGCTCAAGCGCTGCGCCTCGTCGGCGCGAGCGCGGCCGTAGGTGAGCGGGATGAGCGCGAGCACCAGGCCGGCCGGGGCCGTGCGCTTGAGGGTATAGCCGAGCGGGCTGAGCCAGATCGGCATCCAGAGCAGGGCCAGCAAGAGGCTGCCGCCGGCGAAGATCGCCAGGAAGGCGAGGGCCCAGAGGGCGAGCGAGCGGCGGCGCATGGGACTCCTGTCGGCGGGCCCACAGGCTAGCGCAGCGACCGGGCGCCCACAAGCCCCGCTTCCCGGGCCGCCGGGCGCGTGCTAGGCTCGCGCCATGCCGCCGAGACCGCCGCGCCGTCTCCTCATCGTCACCCCCTGGGCGGACTTCTGGTCGATGCCCGGCAAGGCCGGCGTCAGCGACGACGCCGAGTTCGTGCGCCGCGCCCTGGCCGCCGGCCACGAGCTGCACTTCGTGCTGCCGGCCGGCGGCGCCTTCGACGCCGGCGAGCGCCATCCGCGCCTCATCCTGCATCCCTTTCCCGACATCACGCGCCGCACGCGCTGGCTGCCGACGCCGCTGCGCCGCCTGCTCTGGCTCGGCTGGTACTGCGGGCCGGTGGTCGCCCGCGCGCGCCGCGTGGCCCGTGCGCTGCGGCCCGAGCTCGTGCTGGGCTTCAGCTACCACGGCGCGCGGGCGGCCGCGCTGATCGGGCGCGAACTCGCAATCCCGAGCGTGGTCAAGCACTTCGGCGTCTACACGGCGGCCTTTTTCGACCAGTGGCCGCGGCTCAAGTACCGCTACAAGAACTGGGAGACGCTCTACGGCCTCACGCGCCCGGTGGACCGGCTCGTCATCCTCAACGACGGCTCGCGCGGGCGGGAGGCGGCGCTCGCAGCGGGCGTGCCGGCAAGGCGCATCGTCTACCTGCTCAACGGGATCCACACCGAGTGGGGCGGGCTCGCGATCGACCGCGCGGCCGAGCGCGCGCGGCTGGGCGTGGCGCTCGAGGAGCGGCTCCTGCTCTTCCTCGCCCGGCTCGCCCCCTTCAAGGGGACGCGGCAACTCGCGCGCATCGTGCCGCGCCTGCTCGCCGAGTGTCCGCGGCCGCTGCGCGTCCTCGTCGCCGGCAGCGGCGAGGACGAGGCCTGGCTGCGCCGCGCGCTGGCGGCGCCGATCGCGACGGGCCGCGTGCGTCTGCTCGGCGCGGTGCCGCACGCCGCCGTGCCGCCGCTCTTCGCCGCCGCCGACTGCTTCCTCACGCTGAACACCTACTCGAACATGGCCCTCCCGACCTGCGAGGCGATGGTGATGGGCTGTCCCGTGGTGGCGACCGACGTGGCCGGCACGGGCGAGGTCGTGCAGGACGGCGCGAACGGTCGCCTCGCGCCGCCCGGCGACGATGCGGCGCTGATCGCCGCGCTGCGCGCCGTGCTCGAGGACGACGCCCTGCGCGCGCGCCTTGCCGCCGGCGCGCGGGAGACCGCCGCGGGCTTCGACTCCTGGGACGCCCGCGTCGGGCGCGAGCTGGACCTCATCGAGCAGCTCTGCGCGGAGAACAGCCGGCGCCCCTGATTCTGCCTTGTGAAGATCGTCACTTGGCCTCCCCTTGACCGCGGTCAAGGGCGGGGCGCGCGGCCCCGCGGATACTCGGGGCATCAACGCCGCTCACCGCGCGCTGTCGACTCGCGCCGCTCGCCGGTGAGCGCTCTCGACTTCCTCAGAAGGGAGCGGCCATGGCCGAGCACGACGCGGGGGCAAGGCCCGAGCGCGCGGATGCGGGCGAGCCGGCGAACCCCGGCGGCAGCACGCGCCGGTCCTTCCTCTACCAGCTCGCCCTGACCGGCATCGGCGCCGCAGGCATCGCCCGGCAGGCGGCGGGCGCGGTCGGCTATCTCGACGTGCTGGCCATCGACAATCCCCTGGCGAGCTACCCCAATCGCGGCTGGGAGCGGGTCTATCGCGACCTCTACCGCAGCGACAGCAGCTTCGTCTTCCTCTGCGCGCCCAACGACACGCACAACTGCCTACTGCGAGCCTTCGTCAAGAACGGCGTCGTCACGCGCATTGCGCCGAGCTACGGCTACCACGAGGCCAAGGATCTGGACGGCGGCGGCGCCAGCCGGCGCTGGGATCCGCGCTGCTGCCAGAAGGGCCTCGCTCTCGCCCGCCGCTTCTACGGCGACCGCCGCTGCAAGCGGCCCCTGGCCCGCAAGGGCTTCAAGGCCTGGGCGGACGCCGGCTTCCCGCGCGACAAGCGCACGGGCGCCGTCGACGCGAAGTTCCTCCAGCGCGGCAAGGAGCCTTGGGTACCCGTCAGCTGGGACGAGGCCTTCGCCCTCGCCGCCCGCGCCGCGATCGACATCGCCCGCACCTACTCGGGCGAGGCGGGCCAGGCCAAGCTGCGCGCGCAGGGCTACGACCCGCTGATGGTCGAGGCGACCCAGGGCGCCGGCACGCAGGTCCTGAAGTTCCGCGGCGGCATGCCGGCCCTGGGCCTCACCCGGATCTTCGCGCAGTACCGGATGGCCAACGCGATGGCCCTCGTCGACGACAGGCTCCGCGACACGGGGCCGGAGAAGGCCCTCGGGGCCCGCGGCTGGGACAACTACTCCTGGCACACGGATCTGCCACCCGGCCACCCGATGGTCACGGGACAGCAGACCGTGGACTTCGATCTCTGCAACGTCGAGCACGCGCGACTCATCCTCGTCTGGGGCATGAACTGGATCACCACGAAGATGCCCGACGCGCACTGGCTCACCGAGGCGCGCCTGAAGGGCAGCAAGGTGGTCGTGATCGCCGCCGAGTACAGCGCGACTTCGTCCAAGGGCGACGAGGTGCTCATCGTGCGGCCGGGCACGACTCCGGCGCTCGCGCTCGGTCTCGCCCAGCAGATCATCGCCGAGGGGCTCTACGACGAGGCGGAGGTGGCCGGGGGGACGGACCTGCCGCTGCTCGTGCGCACGGACACGGGCCAGCTCCTGCGCGCCGCGGAGGTCTTCGCGGGCTACCGGCCGGCGCCGCTCGCGAACGCTACCCTGGTCACCGCCGCCGGCGAGAGCGGGCCGGCCATCCACGCCCAGGCGGGCGCGGTGATCGGGGCCGCCCAGCGGGAGGCCTGGGGCGACACCGTCGTTTGGGATCGCCGCCGCGGCGGGCCCGCCGCGGTGAATCGCGACCAGGTGGGCCGGCACTTCGCGGCGCTCGGCCTCGCGCCGCAGCTCGCCGGCACGGTGACGGTGACCCTCGCCAGCGGCGAGCGCGTGGCCTGCCGCAGCGTCTTCGACGCCACCCGCGCGTTGCTCGACGCCAGCTACACGCCCGAGCAGGTGGCCAAGCTCACCTGGGTGCCGGCCGCGGCGATCCGCAGCCTCGCCCGCCAGATCGCGGCCAACCCCGAGCGCACGCTCTTCGTCAACGGCATGGGGCCGAACCAGTTCTTCAACAACGACCTCAAGGACCGGGCGATCTTCCTGGTCGCCGCGCTGACCCGCAACGTCGGCCGCATCGGCGGCAACGTGGGCAGCTACGCGGGCAACTACCGGGCGAGCTTCTTCAACGGGCTGGGCCAGTACGTCGCCGAGAATCCCTTCGCGCCGGGGCTCGACCCGGCCAAGCCGGCGCCCGTGAGGAGCTACTGGAAGCCGGAGTCCGTGCACTACTTCAACCACAACGACCAGATCCTGCGGGCGGGCGAGACGGTGCTGACGGGCAAGAGCCACATCCCGACGCCGACCAAGTCCATCCACGTCTCCAACTCCAACTCGCTGATCGGCAACGCGAAGGGCCACTACGACAGCATCGTCAACAGCTTCCCGCGCGTGGAGTTCATTGCCGTGAACGAGTGGTGGTGGACGGCGAGCTGCGAGTACGCGGACATCGTCTTTCCCGTAGACAGCTGGGCCGAGCTGCGCGCGCCCGACATGACGATCAGCGCCACCAACCCCTTCCTGTACGTCTTCCCGACCTCGCCGCTGCCACGCATCCACGATACCCGCGGGGACGCCGAGGTGGCGGCCGGCATCTGCGCCGCCATCGGCCGCGAGTTGGACGACCCGCGCTTCGCGGACTACTGGCGATTCGTGGGCGAGGGCGACATGCGGCCCTACATCCAGCGCATCCTCGACCACTCGAACGCCATGCGGGGCTTCCGCGTCGAGACGCTCGAGCGCGAGGCGATGCGCGGCGTGCCGGCCATCATCCAGACGCGCACCTACCCCAAAGTCGGCGCCTGGGAGCAGGCGAACGAGGACCGGCCCTGGTACACGAAGACGGGCCGGCTCGAGTTCTACCGCGAAGAGCCGGAGTTCATGGACAGCGGCGAGAACCTGATCGTGCACCGCGAGCCGATCGACTCCACCTTCTACGAGCCGAACACGATCGTCGCGGCCCCGCATCCCCTGCTCCGGCCGAAGCGGCCGGAGGACTACGGCGTCGATCCGGCCGATCTCGGCAGCGACGCGCGCCAGCACCGGCACGTCGTGCTCGACGTCGATGCCCTGCTCGCCACGCGCCATCCGCTCCACGCGGAGGGCTATCGCTACGTCTTCCACACGCCCAAGTACCGGCACGGCGCCCACACGACGTCGGTGGACACGGACATCGTCGCCATCTGGTTCGGACCCTTCGGCGACATGTACCGCGAGGACAAGCGGATGCCCTACATCAACGAGATGTTCCTGGACATCAACCCGTTGGACGCGCGCGAGCTGGGCGTCGAGGACGGCGACTACGTCTGGATCGACGCCGATCCGCACGATCGGCCCTTCCGCGGCTGGCAGCAGAACGCGGAGCGGTACCAGGTGGCTCGCCTGATGGCCCGCGCCCGCTACTACCCCGGCACGCCGCGCGGCATCACGCGCATGTGGCACAACATGTACGGGGCCACCTACGGCTCCGTGAGGGGCAGCCGCGAGAACGCGAACGGCATGGCCCGCGCCCCGGAGACGGGCTACCAGTCGCTCTTCCGTTCGGGCAGCCACCAGAGCTGCACGCGCGGGTACCTGAAGCCCACCTGGATGACCGACAGCCTCGTCGTCAAGGGCGTCTTCGGCCAGAAGATCACGCAGGGCTTCGTCGCCGACGTGCACTGCCCGACCGGCGCGCCGCGCGAGTCGATCGTGCGCATCGAGCGCGCGGAGGCGGGCGGACCCGGCGGCCAAGGGCTCTGGCGACCCGCGCGGCTCGGCCTGCGGCCGGGCTACGAGAGCGCGGCGCTGATGCGCTTCATCGCCGGCGGCTTCGCCGCCCGCACGAGCTAGGGGGAGGCCATGCCCAAGCGCAAGAACTGGCAGATCGGCCGTGAGCAGGACTACCCCTACGAGGCCGCGCCGCCCAAGCGGCAGGTGGCCTACATCTTCGATACGAACAAGTGCATCGAGTGCCAGACCTGCACCATCGCCTGCAAGGCGACCTGGACCAGCGGCAAGGGCCAGGAGACCACCTTCTGGAACAACGTCGAGACCAAGCCCTACGGCGGCTATCCGACGGCCTGGGACCTGCGCCTGCTCGAGATGAGCGAACCCGCGCGCTGGGCGCGCGGCGTGCTCGAGACGCCGACCGTTTTCGAAGGCCTGCCGCCCAACCAGCCGCCGCGCGGCCACCGGCCGGAGGTCGCCGACTACGGCGCGCCCAACCTGGGCGAGGACGACGTCACCGCGAACGTCGAGATGGGCATGGCTTTCGAGGGCATCCACCCGATGTGGATGTTCTACCTCGCCCGCATCTGCAACCACTGCGACCACCCGGCCTGTCTGGCGGCCTGCCCGCGCAAGGCCGTCTACAAGCGCGAGGAGGACGGGATCGTCCTCGTCGACCAGGAGCGCTGTCGCGGCTACCAGGAGTGCATTCGGGCCTGTCCGTACAAGAAGGTCTTCCACAACGTGATCAGCCGCGTGAGCGAGAAGTGCATCGGCTGCTACCCGCGCGTGGAGCAAGGCGAGGTGGCGCTCTGCGTGGAGGCCTGCATCGGGAAGATCCGCCTGCACGGCTTCCTCTCCACGCGCGAGGCGCCGCGCCCGGACAACCCGCTCGACTACATCATCAAGATCCGCCGGCTCGCGCTGCCGCTCTACCCGCAGCACGGCACGGGGCCGAACGTCTTCTACATTCCGCCCGTGCACGTGCCGGACGCCTTCCTCGAGCAGCTCTTCGGCCCGGAGGTGGCCGCGGCGAAGGCGCTCTACCGCGAGGCGGCGCGGGACAGGCAGCTACTCGGCGCGCTGCTGCTCTTCGGGGCGACGAACAAGATCATCACCCGCTTCGCCGTGCAGGGCGAGGAGGCCGTGGGCTGGGACGACGCCGGCACGGAGCTGGCGCGCGTGCCCTTCACCGAGCCCCACCGCGTGCGGAACTTCTTCGATGAGCGCCACGGCGCCTATCGCCACAACACGACCTAGGGAGGGCAGGCGATGCGGAGCGACGACGCGGGCCTCTGGGCCATTCTCGGCGCCTTCCTGTTCAGCATCCTGCTGATGGCGGGGCTGCTCACGCTGGCGCAGCGCGAGTACGTCCGCGGGCTGCGCGAGCGCCAGCTCGTCGGCGTGCAGACCCGCCTCGGCGCCGAGGCGCTCCTCGTCGTGCGCGTCGGCGCCGGCGCCGCGCTCGGCGATCCCGAGGCGAAGCTCTGGCGCGAGGCGCCGGCCACCCAGATCGCCCTGCTGCCGCAGAATGTGGCCCTGCCGGCGATCACGGAGACGGCGGTGGCGAGCATCGCGCTGCAGGCGGTCACCGACGGCGAGCGCATCGCCTTTCGCCTGAGCTGGCCGGACGCCACGCGCGACCGCGCGCAGGAGGTCACCCGCTTCGGCGACGCCGCCGCGCTGCAGTTCCCCCTCGCCGAGGACGCCACCTACATGATGGGCGCCGCGGGCAAGCGCGTGCAGATCCTGCACTGGAAGGCGCTCTGGCAGCGCGACGTCGACGAGGGCTTCCAGGACGTGCAGGACCTGCATCCCAACTACTGGGTCGACCTCTACTGGTTCGCCGCGGGCAGCTTCCCGCAGCGCGTGCCCGAGGACTTCGCCGACACCCGCGCCCAGGCCTGGTTCCCGGCGCGCGCGGCGGGCAACCCGATCGCCCAGTGGAATCGTGTCGAGCCGATCGAGGAACTGATCGCCGAGGGCTTCGGCACGCTCACGGCGCAGCGCGAGAGCGCGAGCGCCGGACGCGCCGTCTGGCGCGAAGGCCGCTGGTGGCTCACCGTCGTCCGCCCGCTCGAGACGCAGGACCCGAACGACTACCAGTTCCGCCTCGATCGGCCGGGCAGCGTGGGCGTCGCCATCTGGGACGGCAGCGCCGGCAACGTGGGCGGCCGCAAGCAGTACTCGCCCTGGCTCCGCTTCGAGGTGCAGGGATGAAAGAGCAGGCGCGCGCGCTTGCCCTGGCCGATCTCCTGTTTCTCCTGGCCGAGTTGTTGCGCGCGCCGGCGGCAGGCGCGCGCAGCCTGCCCGCCGCCGATCGCGCCGCGCTGACTGCGCTGCTCGCCGGGGCGGGCCTGGCGAGCCCGCAGCGCGCGGCGGCCCTGCTCGCCGACTGCCTCGCGCGAGCGGGGCGCGAGCCCGCCGCCCTCGCCGAGGCGCAGAGCGCGCTCTTCGAGGGCGCCGCGCCCTGCGCCGCGAACGAGACGGCCTTCGTGCGCCGCGACAAGGGCGCGCTGCTCGCCGACATCGCCGGCTTCTACCGCGCCTTCGGCTTTGCGCCCGCGGCCGGCACGGGCGAGAAGGCCGATCATCTCGGCGCCGAGCTCGAGTTCGTCGCGCTGCTGCTGGTCATGCGCGCGCAGGCGGCGGCCGCCGGCGAGGCCGAAGCGGCGGCAGTCACGCACGAGGCGCTCTGCGCCTACTGGGCCGACCACCTCGGCGAGTGGCTGCCCGCCTTCTGCGCGCGCCTGGCCGCGCTGGCCCCGGACCGCCATCACCGCCGCCTCGCGCGCCTGCTCGCGCTGGCCGGCACGCGGGTCGCCGCCGAGCTCGGCCTCGTCTTCGGCGAGAGCGCGCCGCCCCTGCCGCCGCCGGGCGACGAGGAGGCCGAGGCCTTCCGCTGCGGGCTGCTGCGCCCGACCGGCGCCTAGGCCGGAAAGGGCCTGAGCGCCGCGAAGGCGTGGGCGATGCCGCCGATCACCGACAGGCCCGGCACGCGGTAGCCCGAGAGCAGGGCGCCCTCGATCGCCTCGAGCGCGCCGCGCCGCCCGCCGCGGCTTCCCGCGAGGTCGAAGGCGACGAAGTCCGCCGGCCCGCCGGCCGTCAGCTCGCCGCGCTCGGGGCAGCCGAGGGCGAGGGCGCCGGCCCGCGTCGCCATCCAGAGGATCTGCTCGGGGCCGAGCGCGGGCTGCGCGCGCCGCGCCAGCGTGCAGGTGAGCGGCAGGTTGAGCGTGGGGCTGCTGGCCAGCGAGTCGGTGCCGAGGGCGACGGGCAGGCCGGCGGCGAGCATGGCCACCACCGGGTGCGGGTCCGCGCCGCCGTGGAACCAAGGCACGGAGCCCGGGCAGTAGGCGATGGCCGTCGCCGGGCGCGCGGCGAGGCGGGCGATCTCCGCGGGTTCGAGCCAGGTGCCATGCACGAGGAGCAGCGGCGCCGCGAGCGGGACGCTCGCCAGCCACTCGCCGAGGCCATCCGGCGCGGCGGCGGACCAGGCCGCGGGCTCCGTCCAGCCGAGGCGCGCGTGCAGGTCGGCGAAGGGGCCGCTCGCGGCATCGAGGAAACGGCGCTCGGCTTCGGATTCGGCGAGGTGCATGGCGACGGGCAGCGCGCTCTCTCGGGCCAGGTCGAAGCAGGCGGTGACGAGCGCCGGGTGGCTGCTGTAGGGCGCGTGTGGACTGAGGCCGGCCAGCAGCGCGCCGGGCGCTGCGAGAACGGGCGGCGGCGCCGCAGCGAGCGCGGCGCGGGCCCCCGCCAGCGCGCGCTCACGCGCCGCGGGCTCCCAGCCCAGCACTTCGCGGTAGCCGCGCAGGGTGAGCGGCGGGGTCAGCTCGGCGAGTAGGCTGCGCACGTCCGCC
>VGXI01000011.1 GCA_016873475.1 bacterium
CCCACGCGGTACCAGCCGGTCTCCGGGCCCAGGCTCTTGATGAAGGGGAACTTCATGTAGGACCAGGGGCGCACCTCTTCGGCGATCACCTTGTGGTAATCCTGAGGATCGACCTGGTCGAAGATGCGCTTGCCCTCGGCGTCGATCGCGCGCAGGTTGCCGTGGTAGAGATCCAGGCAGCCGTCGGCGCGCACGATGGAGACGTGATTCGAGGGGAAGGCCGCGAAAGCCTTGGCCAGCTCCAGGTGCGCGACCGTGTAGTCCTTGGCGATCTTGAGCGCGCTGCGGCACCAGGCCAGCTGCTGCTCGATGTCCTTGAGGAATACGTCCCGCTCGGCGAGCGTGAGGTTCTTGTTCACGCCGCCGGGGATGGCGCCCGTGCCGTGGATCTTCTTGCCCGCCGTCGCCTTGATGATCTCCTGGCCGTACTTGCGCATCATCACGCCCTGCACGGCGAGGTCCTTGTGGGCAGCGGCGACGGCGATCACGTTGCGCTTGGCCACCGGGGCGTCGAAGCCGAAGAGCAGGTCCGGGCTCGCCAGGTGGAAGAAGTGCAGCGCGTGCGACTGGAAGGTCTGCCCGTAGTGCATCAGGCGGCGGATCTTCTCGGCCGTCGGCGTCAGCTTCTCGGCGCCGGCGATGCCGTCCATCGCCTTGGCGGCGGCCAGGTGGTGGCTGACCGGACAGATGCCGCAGAGCCGCTGCACCAGCACCGGCACCTCCCAGTAGGGCCGGCCCTGGATGAAGCGCTCGAAGCCGCGGAACTCGACGATGTGCAGGCGCGCCTCGGCGACTTCGCCCTTGGCGTCGAGCTGGATGGTGACCTTGCCGTGGCCTTCGACGCGGGTCACCGGTTCGATGACGATCTTCTGGTTCGCGGTCGCCACGTCAGCCTCCTAGTCGTACTTGATGAGTTCGTAGGGGAGCGAGACCGGCTTGTCGGTCAGCAGGGCCACGAGCGCCTGCCAGAGCGTGTCCGCGGGCGGCGGGCAACCGGGCAGGTGATAGTCGATCTTCACCACTTCGTGGCAGGGATAGACCTTGTTGAGCAGCAGCGGGATGTCCTCGCCGTCGGGCACCTTGCCGCTCGGGTTGTGGACCGTCGGGCCGTTCAGGTAGGCCTCGTCCAGGCACTCCTTGAGCGGGATCGTGTTGCGCAGCGCCGGGATGCCGCCGTTGATCGCGCAGTCGCCCACCGAGATGAGGATGTCGCAGTGGGCGCGGAAGTCCTGGAGGACCTTCACGTTCTCCTCGTTGCAGCAGCCGCCCTCGATGAGGCCGATCGCGCAGCGCCCGCTGAACTCCTTGATGTCGTCGATGGGGGACTTGTCGAAGTCCACCAGCTCGACGAGCTGGAGAATCCGCTCGTCGATGTCGAGGATCGACATGTGGCAGCCGAAGCAGCCCGCGAGCGAGGTGGTTGCCAGCTTGGGTTTCGCCATGATCGTCCCTCCTAGTCGACGGCCTTGCCGGTCTCGATGTCGGTGCCGATGGGCTGGTGGTCGTAGAGCCGCTCGCCGACCGGCACGGCGTAGCCCACGCGCTTGGGCAGGAGCGCGCCGACCGGGCAAGCGCGCATGGCGCGATCGCCGAGCGCGGCGTCGGTATCCTTGAGCAGCGCGGGAGCGTTGACGGCGATGCGCTTGTGGCCGCCGCGGCCGAGGAACTCGAAGACCGCCTTGCCGTCCCACTCGCGCGAGGCGCGCACGCAGCGCGCGCAGAGGATGCAGCGGTTGCGGTCGATGTAGAGGTCCGGGTGGCTCATGTCGACGTCGCGGTCGGGGAACAGGAAGGGGAAGCGCGGCGCCGCGATGCCGAGCCGGTAGGCCATCGCCTGCAGCTCGCAGTTGCCGCTCTTCTCGCAGAACATGCAGAAGTGGTTCCCCTCGACGAACAGCATGTCGATCATGTCGCGCCGGATGGCGTTGACCGCCTCCGTGTCGTTCTCCACGAGCATGCCGTCCGCGACGGGCTGCGTGCAGGCGGCCGCCGGGCGGCCGTTGACGAAGACCGTGCAGACCCGGCAGCTGCCGAAGGGCGACAGGTCCTTGAAGGCGCACAGGCGCGGGATGTAGACCCCGCTACGCGCCGCGGCCTGGAGGATGGTCTCGCCCGGGCGGGCCGTGATCGCCTTGCCGTCGATGGTCAGGGTGATCGTCTCGCTCATCGTCGCACCCTCCTAGCGCTTGAAGTGCACCGACGCGCGACCGGTCAGGGCCACGGCCTGCGTGAGTTCGCGGTGGATGTCGAAGCCCGGCTGGCGGCCCCGGTCGGGCTCGCGCAGGCGGGCCAGGTAGACCGCCCGGAAATTCTTCAGGCTCGTCAGGATCGGGTTCGCCGAGGTCTGGCCGAGACCGCAGCGGCTGGCGGTCTTGATCGTCCGGCCGAGGCTCTCCAGGTACTCGAGATCCGCAGCTTCGCCGCGGCCCTCGGCGATGCGGTCGAGCCGTTCCTTGAGCAGGCGGTTGCCCACCCGGCAGGGCGTGCAGAAGCCGCAGCTCTCCTCGATGAAGAACTCCATGAACTTGGCGACGATGTGGAGCACGTCGCGCTCGCTGTTGAAGACCATCAGCGAGCCGCCGGTTGCGAGGTCGTCGAAGCAGAGCTCGCGATCGAAGTCCGCGGGGCCGACGAGTTGCCCGCTGGGCCCGCCGACCTGGGCGGCCATGACGTCCTTCGCCCCGCAGAGCGCGAAGAAGGCGCGCAGCGTGGTGCCGAAGGGGATCTCGTAGACGCCCGGCCGGTTGCAGTCGCCCGAGACGCTGATCAGCTTCGTGCCCGTGCTGCCGCTGGTGCCGTACTGGCTGAACCAGCCCGGTCCCATCTCCAGGATCCGCGTCACGCAGCAGAGGGTCTCCACGTTGTTCACGGAGGTGGGCCGGCCGAGGTAGCCCTTCTGGGCCGGGAAGGGCGGGCGTGTCTTGGGATCGCCGCGCCGGCCCTCGCAGGAACTGAGCAGGGCCGTTTCCTCGCCGCAGATGTAGGCGCCGGCGCCCATCTGGATGCGGACATCGAACTTGAAGCCCTGCTTGCGCATCACGTTCTCGCCCAGCCAGCCGCGGTTGCGCCGGGCCGTGAGGAGGTGCTCGAGGAAGGGCTGCAGGTAGGCGTACTCGCCGCGGAGGTAGAGGATGCCGAGCTGGGCGCCGATCGCGTAGCCGGCGATGGTCATGCCCTCGAAGAGCAGGTCGGCGCGCTCGGTGAGCAGGACGCGATCCTTGAAAGTGCCCGGCTCGCCTTCGTCCGCATTGCAGACGAGGACCTTCTCCTTGCCCTCGGCGGCGCGCGTGAACTCCCACTTCATGCCCGTGGGGAAGCCGGCGCCGCCGCGGCCGCGCAGGCGGGAGGTCTTGACGTGCCGGATCACCTCGACGGGGCTCATGGCGAGCGCGGCGAGCAGGCCCGCACCGGGCTGGCTCTCCGCGAGGAGCACGGGGCCCGCCTGCCGGATGTGGTTGCTCACGGTCGCGTGGACGAGGTCGTGCGAGTTGTTGCCATCCCCGTAGCGGCGGACCAGGCGCTGCGGATCCAGGTGCTCCTTCAGCTTCTGCGTGCCGACGCGGGCGATGTCCGCGCTGAGATCGGTGACCGGCACGTCGTTGACGAGCGCCGCGGGCGCCTGGTCGCACATGCCGATGCAGGGCGTCCACTCGAGGGAGATGCGGCCGTCCGGCGTCGTCTGGCCGAAGTCGATGCCGAGCTCCTCGCGCAGCGCCTGCGCCACGCGCGCGCTGCCCTTCATCTCGTCGATGATGTCGTTGCAGAGGCGGATGACCACTTGGCCCTTGGGCTCCGCGGCGAAGAAGCCGTAGAAGCTGACCAGGCTCGCCACTTCCGCCCGACTGCGGGCGACTGTTTGGGCGATCAGGGCCTGGGCCTCCGCATCGACGCAGCCCAGGCGGTCCTGGACGCTGCGCACGATGTCCATCAGGCGCGTGGGGTCGTTGCCGAAGCTCTGGCAGCTCTCCTTCACCACCGTCTTGAGCGGCGCGCTCTTGCTCATCGATCACCTCTCCCAGGTCCGCGGTCCGGATGGCCAACAGGTTCGCGCTGGGCGCCCGGGCAGAGCGCGCGAACCCGACTCCTCGCACAAGCTACACGGTCTAGGGCAGTAATCAAGACAATGCCGCCCGATTAACGGCAATCCTCGGGAAAAAAGTCACAAGACGGCGAGATCTCGCAGCAGTTCCGTTATCTCTTGGGCTACTCGAGGCGGCGCAGGTGATAGACGACCTCGTCGGTGCGCTTGTAGCCCCACTCCTCGCGGGCGATGCGCTCCCGGTAGGCCGGGTCCTGCTCCAGGCGCCGGGCCTCCGACTCCAGCGCGGCCGACTTCGCCTCGAGGCGCTGGATCTCTGCAACGAGCGCGCTGCGGCGGTTCTGGAGCTGCGTTTGCCGGATCCAGCCGGCGTCCCCGAGGAGGAGCAGGTAGAGGAGCACGACGCCGAGCAGGAGCAGGGCGCCCTTGAAGGTGCGGCCGCCGATCTGGCCGCCGGTCCAGCGCTGGCGGAGATAGGGGGAGCGACCCTCGCCGCGGTGGGGGCGCAGGGCTTCCTCGCGCCGGGAGGGCTCCGGCCGCCAGGGCTCGGGCGCGAGCGCGCCCCGCAGGCCGTGGTTCGTCCTCATCCCCCGTAGTTCAGCGCCTGGAGACCCTCGTAGCGCCCCTGCTCCCCGAGCTCCTCGGCGATGCGCAGGAGCTCGTTGTACTTGGCCACGCGGTCCGTCCGGCAGAGGCTGCCGGTCTTGATCTGACCCGCGTTCGTGGCCACGGCGACGTGGCTGATCGTCACGTCCTCCGTCTCGCCGCTGCGGTGCGAGATGACGTTCGTGTAGCCCGCCCGCTTCGCCGTCTCGATGCAGTCGAGGGTTTCCGTGAGGGTGCCGATCTGATTGAGCTTGATCAAGATCGAGTTGGCGATGCCCTCGTCGATGCCGCGGACCAGGCGGTCCGTGTTCGTGACGAACAGGTCGTCGCCGACGAGCTGCAGCTTCTCTCCGAGCCGCTGGGTGAGTAGGCGCCAGCCGGCCCAGTCGTCCTCGGCGAGGCCGTCTTCGATGCTGACGATCGGGTAGCGCTGGGCGAGCCCCGCGTAGTAGTCCACCAGACCGGCCGCGTCGAGGCGACGATCGCCCTCTCCGGCGAGGGTGTAGACGCCACTCGCGTGGAACTCGCTCGCCGCCGCGTCCATCGCCAGGTGGATGTCCTCGCCCGGCCGGTAGCCCGCCCGCTCGATGGCCTGCAGGATCACCTGCAGCGCCTCCTCGTTGGAGCCCAGGTTCGGCGCGAAGCCGCCCTCGTCGCCGACCGCCGTGTTCAGGCCGCGCTCGCTGAGCACCTTGCGCAGGTGGTGGAAGACCTCGACGCCCCAGCGCAGGCCGGTCGCGAAGTCCGGGGCGCCCGTGGGCATGATCATGAACTCCTGGATGTCCACGTTGTTGTCGGCGTGCTTGCCGCCGTTGAGGATGTTCATCATCGGCACCGGTAGGGTGCGCGCGGCGACGCCGCCGATGTACTGATAGAGCGGCAGGTCCAGGTGGGCGCTGGCCGCCTTGGCGACGGCGAGGCTGACGCCGAGGATGGCGTTGGCGCCCAGCTTCTCCTTGTTGTAGGTGCCGTCGATGTCCAGCAGCACCGAGTCGATGTGCGCCTGGTCGAGGGCGTCCAGCTCCAGCAGCTCCGGCCGGATGATCTCCTGCACATTGGCGACGGCCTTGAGCACGCCCTTGCCGAGGTAGCGCGCCGCGTCGCCGTCCCGCAGCTCGATCGCCTCGTGCTCGCCGGTCGAGGCGCCCGAGGGCACGGCGGCGCGCCCGACGGCCCCGCTCTCGAGGTAGACCTCCACCTCGACCGTCGGATTGCCACGCGAATCGAGGATCTCCCGGGCGACGACTTCTTCGATGGCGCTCATCCTGGGCACTCCTATTCGTGAGCGCGAGCGCCTGCCAGCGCCGCGCAGCGGTCGCCGCCGTAATGCCACCGGGGGCAGCGCAGGTCAAGCAAAATGCCCCTCAGCGCCAGGGGCGCCAGAGCTGAGCGAAGCTCGGTAAGTCCAAGGGACGATTGGTTTCCGGCGTCCCAGCCGGGACGAGATCGAGGCCGTGGTGGCGCAGTCGCTCGCGGACGGCGAGGGCGGCCTGGAGGGGCAGCCAGCCACCCAAGCCCACGATCAGGCCCAGGCCGCTGAGGGCCAGGAGCAGGAGGAGCAACTGGCGGCCGGCGAATGCCGCCAGCAGCGCTCCCGGTCGTTCGAGAAGCAGCAGCAGGGCCAGGCGGGCGGTCTCCCGGGGCTCCCGACCGCGCGCCGCGAGCAGGGGCAGGAAGACGAAGCCCCAGAGCCGGGAGAGGGCCCAGAGCCAGAGGCCGCCGGCGAGGCCGAGCCAGCCGAGCCAGCCGCGCTCCCCGGGCCCGGAAGCCACCAGCGCCGGCAGGAGCAGCAGGGCGAGCAGTGCCTGCACCAGCGTCCAGCCGAGGAGGGGCAGGTAGTTCAGGCCCGGCGAGCGCAGCAGCGGGCCCAGGGACGGCGACTCGCCGCGGGCCAGCGCGGCGGCGTAGCAGTGGGCAGCGCCCCCGAGCCAGGGCGCCATGAGCACGACGCAGAGAACGAGCGCCCCGCTGAGCAGCAGCCAGCCGCCGGGCGCGAGCCGGGCGGCCGGCACGAAGGTGAGGACCAGCGCGAGCAGCAGCCAGGGCAGCGCGCGCAACAGGGACAGCAGAGCGAGCGGTCCGAGCCGCTCGTAGCCGACCGTGAAAAGGCTTCGCGCGAGTGAAGGCCCCACTCTAGACTGCTCCAACGGGCTGCCACTGGCCGGGACGGGAAACGCCGCGCCGGCTGGACTCGTAAGGAGCGATTCGCCGGTGAGCGCCGAGGACCGTGAGCTGATCCGCAGCTGCCTCCGCGGCGACCGCCGGGCCTACCGAGCCCTCTTGGCCCGCTACCAGGATCCGATCTTCGGCTATTGCCAGCGAATGATCAAGGACCCGGGTCAGGCGGAGGACATCGCTCAGGAGGCGCTGGTCCGCACGCTGACACGCCTGGAGAGCTACGATGAGCGCTACAGCTTCTCCGCCTGGGTGTTCAAGATCGCGACCAATCTCTGCATCGACCACCTCCGCAAGGCCAAGCGGATCGCGTATTCGCTGGACCAGGAGATCGAGGGCAAGGACGGCAGCTTCCGCCGGGAGGTCGCGTCCGACACCGCGGATCCCGATGAGCAGGCGCTTGCGAACGAGCAGTTGCGCCTGCTGGACGCCGCGGTGGTTGCCTTGCCCGAGCACTATCGGGCGATCTTGCTGCTTCGCCACCGGGAGGACCTGAGCTACGAGGAGATTGCGCGCATCCTGGGGCTGCCGATCGGCACCGTGAAGATTCGGATCCATCGCGCGCGCGAGCAGATCAAACGGAGGTTGGATCGTGATGAGCTTCTCTAGCGCGGCATGCCGCGGGTTCTGGCCGGCGCTGGGGCTGCTGTTCGCGGTGGCGGGCGTTGCCGGCGCCAGCGAGGCCCGGCGCAGCGAAGAGCGCTTACTGTCGGCGCGGCAGCTCGCCCAGGTCATCGTCGAGAACCCGGCCGGGAGCATCGAGCTGATCGGCGAGGCCCGCGACGATCTAGCGCTCGCTGTCGACTACCGCGTTTCCGGTCGGGGCGCGGAAACCGTGCGCGGGGGGGCGGCCGCACTGCGCCTGGAGGCCTCCGAACAGGACGGCCGCCTCCGCCTGCGGCCGGTACATGCCGAGCGCGACATCGACGGGCCGCGGCCTGCTTCCCTCGCCGGCGCCGAGCTGAGCATCGCCATCCGGCTGCGGCTGCCGGCGCGCCTGCCCGTCGCCGCGAGCGTCACCCGGGACAAGCTGGTTGCGAGTGGCCTGGCGGGCGATCTCGTCGTCGCCGCAACGAGCGGCGACATCGAGCTTCGGCGCCTGGCCGGCCGGCTGGAGGCCGGTCTCACGAGCGGCTTCCTGCGCGCCAGCGACGTCGCCCGTGATGTGGCGGTCACGACGACCAGCGGCAGTATCGACCTGCGGCGGATCGGCGGTGATGCCGAGCTCCGCTCCATCAGCGGCGAGATCCGGGTGGAGGCGCTGGCGGGCGACCTGACGGTCGAGACATCCACCGGCGACCTGATGCTGATCGCGCCGCGCGGGCGGGTGGAGGTGCTCAGCGCCAGCGGTGCGGTCGCGATCCGCGAGCCCGGGGGCGATCTCAAGGTGAACTGCGCCAGCGGCGCGCTCAGCGTCGTCGATCTCGGACCGCGGCCGGACGGGGCGCCCCGGGACGTCTTCCTGGCCAACTCGAGCGGGGATGTGGAACTGCTGCTCCTGCCGGGTGCCGACTACGCCTTCGAGGCGGTCACCGACCTCGGCGCCATGCAGTTGCGGATTCCGCTACAAGTCGAGGCGCTCGGCCGGCGCCGGGTCGCGGGACTGCTGGGGGCCGGCCAGGGTCAACTCAAGGTCGTAACCGCCACGGGAGACATTCGTATCGCGCTGGCATCCGAAGCCACGAGGACCGCCCCCCAGAGATGAACAAGCCACTGCACACGGGCCGCTCCGAGGGAAGAAGCCGCTGCGATTCGGTGCGGAGTTCCCTTGCCGACTATCTCGAGGGACGTCTCTCCGCCGCGCTGCGCGGTCCGCTGCGTGCCCATCTCCAGCGCTGCCCGACCTGTCGCCGTGAGCTCCAGCGGGAGCTCCGGCTGCGGGAGCTGCTCGCCGGGCTCGAGCGTCCGGCAGCGCCGGTCGGATTCGCCGAGGCCGTGCTAGGGGCGGTTTTCGCCCAGGTACCGCTGCGCGAGCAGGTGGCGCCCACCCCTGCCCGGCGCGTTTCCCGGAGGGAGTGGGCGCTTCTGCCCATCGCCCTCCTGCTGCTGGCCCTGGCGATGGGCCAGTGGCTGGGCACCCCGGACTCCGCCGGGCTGCGCGACAGCGCCACCGAGGTGATCGTCGAGGGGGGCCGGGAACTGTCCGGGGCGCTGACCCTCATCGAGAGCGCTCGCGAGACCGGCGATCTCCTCACGCGGCCGGCGCGTGACAAGGCGGCCTCTCTGCTGCGAGTCGAGCGCACCCTGCGCAGCGTCGTGCCGCCGCAGCTGGCCACCCTGATTCTCCTTGTTGCCTTCGGGCCCCTCGTGCTTGTCTTCGTCGTCTACCGCATCCGGCTCCGGGGAGTACTATCCCATGTGCTCAGCCATCCATCGTATCGCTAGTGGCGCGATCTGCCTCGCTGTTCTGAGCCTGTCCTTCGGCACGGCCGGGGCGGCGCCGGCCGACAGCAGCGCGAAGGCGAAGCCGGGACAGGTGCAGGAGATCATCGTCGACGACTCGGGCATCATCGTCAGGGAAGGAGAGAGCGAGTACAGCATCCCGGCCGAGGCGGGCGAGGAGCGGTTGCGCGTGCGGGTGGACACGCAGGACCACCGCGACAAGCATAGCTACGCGGACGACGACGAGCAGGTCAGCTTCGGGCGCGATGTCAGCGTCGAGAGCGACGAGATCGTTCACAACGACCTGGTCATCCTCTTCGGGGATCTCGAAGTCTACGGCGAGGTCGTGGGCAACGTCGTCGTCATCATGGGCGACGTCTACGTCCGGGAGGATGCGCTCATCACCGGCGACGTCCTCGTCGTCGGCGGAGAAGTCGAGCGGGACGAGGGCGCGCGCATCGTCGGCGAGGTGACCCGCACGAGCAGCCACCTCGGCGGTCTGTTCCAGAATGGCTGGGAGGCCGCGGACTTCCGCTTCGTCGACCGGGACCGCTTCACCGCCGGCGACGCCGTGCTCAAGCTGCTCGAGTTCCTGGTCCTTGCCCTGGCGGGCAGCCTCCTCCTGGCCACGCGCCTGCCCCGCTTCACGGCCGGTGTGCGCTACCGGCCCTGGCGCAGCCTGCTCATCGGCTTCCTCAGCTCGCTCGCCATCCTGCTGCTGGCGATTCCGGCCGTGCTCGTGCTCATCCTGCTGCTGCTGACGATCGTCGCCATTCCGGTCGTGGTGCTCGCCATCCTGGCCCTGGTGGGGCTCGGCTTCGCCGCCTGGCTAATCCCACTCTACGCGTTCTCTCGCTACACCTTCGAAATCCGCGGCATGAACCGGTATCTGGCGGTGGCGATCTGGGCTGGCATCTTCTGGCTCTTCCACATGTTCGGCCATCTCGGCGGCCCTGTGAAGGGGCTCGTGCTGTTCGTCGAGATCGTCGCCTGGTGCCTCGGGCTCGGGGCCCTGGTGATCACGCGCCTGGGCTCGCGGCACTTGCTCGCCGATCCCTCCTGATTCCGCTGGTCACGACGCAGGGATCCTCGCTAGCTTCCCCGAGTGCACCCTCGTTCCCGCACTCGCCGTCGGCCGCCTCGGTCGGCGCCCAGCCTGGGCGCCCTGCGTCCCACGCTGCTCCTGGTCGTGGCACTGTTCGCCGCCCTGCTGCCCACGCCGGTGGCGGCTCGCGATCACAAGCTCAAGCTCCCGGGCGCGGACTTCCGCCCGGCCGATGTGGCGCACCTGCGTGGCTGGCCCCTGAGCGAGATCGTGCTCGAGGGCAACCGGCGCACCCGCGACGAGGCGGTCTTGCGAGAGCTCTTCCTCCAGCCCGGCGACGCCTTCGACCCTGAGCTCCTCTACCGCGACCTCCACTTCCTCGAGGGTCTGAGCATCTTCGCCGCGGTCGGCGTCGCCGTGGCGCCGGACGGGGGCGCCGTCCGCGTGACCTACTTCCTCATGGAGCGCGGCGACACCCGCTGGGGGCTCGTCTATCCGGTGGCGGACTACCGAGCCGGCGACCTTCGGCTCGGCGCCGTCTACCGGCATCGCAGCCTGTTCGGGGGGCGCGAGAACCTCTGGCTGGAGTACTCGGCGGGCTGGGAAGAACGGGCCCGCGTCAGCCTGGGCCGGCCCTGGCTGCGCAGCTACCCCATCGACCACCGCCTGGAGTACCGGCTCGTCGACCGGGACGATGGCGACGAACTGCACACGGAGCGCGTGGGGGTCAGCTTCGGGCTCTCCCTCAGCCGCCGTCGACCGCTCGAGCATCGCTTCCTGCTCAGCTTCGCCTGGGGCGAGCGTTCCTTTCTCGCGACGCCAGCCGGCGCGGCGGCTCGCGAGCGCGGGCGGCAGTACGAGCAATTCAGTTCGATCGGCTGCGGATACTCCCGTGACACCCGCGACAGCTTCCTGCGCCCGCAGCGGGGGGCGCAGTTCGAGCTGAGCGGCATCCTCTACGATCCCACGCTCGGCAGCTCGGTCTACCTGCGCCAGGTCCAGCTCTTTGCGACGCGCTACCGGAGCCTGCCGCGCGGTTGGGTCGCTGTGCTCGCGGTGGAGAGCCTGAGCCGCTGGGGCGGACTCTTCTACAAGGGAGTCTCCTCGCTCGGCGGCCTCGACTCGGTCCGCGGGTACGGCGGCGGCAGCATCGACGGTTGGGTCGGCGCCGGGACGGCGCTGGGCCCGCGCGGGCGCAACCACCTGCTGCTCCAGGGCGAGCTCCGCCACGACCTGCTACCGCGCTTCGCCGTCGACCTGCCGATCCTGGGGGTCGTGGACATCCAGCTCGAGTCGGCGCTCTTCGCAGATGCCGGCTTCCTCTGGAGCCGAGACCGCTTTCTCCTGCCCCAGGCCACCCGGGCGCGCGTGCACGGCGTGGGAACCGGCCTGCGGGCCTACACGCCCGTCGGGGACGTCCTGCGCCTGGAGTTCGCCGTCGGGGAATCGGGACACTACGAGCTCCACCTGGGCAGCGGCATTCGCTTCTAGTGATGCTGGGAGGTGGGGGAGATCCCCCAATCGGCCTGGCTGGCGGTTCGGCGGCGCAAGATGTTCTCTCGTATAATCTTACCTGCTCCGCCCCCACCGCGAAGGGGGCCAGATGACCCAGCCCGGCCCGGCCGGGGGGGCCGGAAGCTGCACCCGGCCCGCGAATCCGACCCTCCCCCCGCCGCCCAGCCGCGGCCGCCGGGCTTCCGGCCGCCTGTGCAGGCTCGGCTTGCGGGGGAGGGGGCCGCGCGAGGGATCCCCGGCCGGCGACCGGTGCCCAGCCCTCGCCCGGGCGGGGAACGCCGGTTGCGGAACCCAGTGTGGACGCCTGAGCAGGAGCCGCAGATGCGCCAATTGACCCCCCAGATCCAGAGCCAGCCTGCCAGCAGCCGGACCTCCCGCCGGCTCCGCGCCTCGGCGCTCCTGCTCCTGGCGTCCAGCCTCGTCGCGCTGGCCGCGCCGCTCGCCGCCCAGGAGACCGTCTCGCTGAGCCTGGCCGGTGGCAGCGTCGTCCGCATCTACTCGGCGGACTACGTGCTGGCCAGGTGGGTGCGTTCTCTCGGCGAGCGCCTCTGGCTCGAGATCCCCGGCTATGGCAGCGCCGAGCTGCTGGTCCCGGGCAGCGCCACCGGCGCCGCCGCCTACTATCCGCACTCGGTCCCGGATGTCCGGGCGGCCCTGGCGGCCGTCGCGCATCCGGCGCTTCCGGAGAGCCTGAGCGTCTACTGCCTGCCCTACCCCCGCGCGGGCCTGACGAGCAGCTCCACGGCCGGCCGGCGCATCTTCCTCAGCCCGGGCATCCTGCCCTTCGCGCCGGAAGTCACGCACATGGTGGCGACCCACGAACTCGGGCACGTCGTGCACAACTGCCACCTGCCCGACAGCGACCTCGCCGGCTGGGCGGCCTACCGGGGCCTCCGGAGCATCACCGATCTCAGCGTCTACTGCGAGGATGCCCAGCACCGCAATCGACCGCACGAGATCTTCGCCGAGGACTTTCGCTTCCTCTTCGGCGGCGTCCTGGCCAACTACAGCGGCACCATCGAGAATGGCGCCCTGCCCCTGCCGGATGCGGTTCCCGGTCTCTTCAGCTTCTTGCTCGCGCTCGGCCAAGGCCAGGCCCTGGCGCCCGCGGCCGGCGAACTGGTGGCGAGCAACTACCCGAATCCTTTCAATCCGCAGACCCGGCTGACGGTCGAAGCCGCGCGCGGGTTCCTCGGCGCGCCGCTCAGCGTCGAGGTCTTCGATGCCGCCGGCCGCCTCGTGCGCCGGCTTCACGCTGGTGCCCTCGAACGCACGCGCCTGGAGCTGCAGTGGGACGGCTGCAACGAGCGCGGGGTCGCCCTCCCTACGGGCGTCTACTTCGCGCGCGTCCGCCTGGGTGCGCAGCAACTGAGTCACAAGATGCTCCTGATCGGCTGATTCCTCCTCACCTGGTCCCCCCGCCGCGGCGCCGTTCCCCCCGACGGCGCCGCGGTCCTTTTCGGAGCGCACGCTCTCTTGGCGCCCCTGCGTTGACAGGGGCCCGGGGCGCGTCTAGCTTCAGGCCAGCCCCGGAGGTCGCCCGTGCCCCGCCAGATCATCGTCGCTCGCAGCGCGGGCCAGTGCTTCGGCGTCAAGCGCGCCTTCAACGTCGCGATGGAGGCGGCCCGGAGCGAGGACGCGGTGGTGATGCTGGGCGACATCGTGCACAACGAGCACGTCGTCAAGCGGATCGACGAGGCAGGCGTCAAGGTGGTCCGCGCGATCGAGCAGGCCGGCGCGAGCGGCACGCTGCTCGTGCGCGCCCATGGCGCCGCGCCCGAGGTCTACGCGCAGGCGCAGGCGCAGGGGCTCAAGATCCTCGACGCCACCTGCCCGCTGGTCCACGAGATCCACCAGGTGGCGCGCGAGATGGAGGGCGAGGGCTACCAGCTCATCGTCATCGGCGACCACGGGCACGACGAAGTGGTGGGCATCACGGGGCAGGTCAAGGACGCCATCGTCCTCGCCGGTCCCGACGAGGTCGCCCGGCGTGTTCCGGACCGCCTGCGCAAGGTCGGCGTCGTCGTGCAGTCCACGCAGAACATCGAGAACGTGCAGCGGATCCTCGTCGAGCTGCTGCCCCGTGTGCGCGAGCTGCGCTACGTGGACACCATCTGCGGCCCGACCAAGACCCACCAGCGCGACATCCGCGACCTGCCGGGCCGCTGTGACGTGATGGTCATCGTCGGCTCGTTCACGAGCGCCAACACCTGCCGCCTGACCGAGATCTCCCGCAGCACGAACCCCCGCAGCCATCAGGTGGAGGACGCTTCCGGCCTCGATCCGGTCTGGTTCGTGGGCGCCGAGACGGTCGGCGTCAGTGCCGGCGCCTCGACGCCCGACTGGATCATCGACGAGGTCGTCAGGGCGCTCGAGGCGATGCCGGAGGGCTAGGGCCGGACAGCCGGCGCTTGGCCGTATCTTCGCGTTCATGCTATACTTCAGTCCGTCGCCGGTGGGCGCCGGCGCCCGCGGATTCCGCATGCCCTCAGCAGAGGATGGATGACGATGGGTCCGAGCCTCCTGCGCCGCGCCGCGGCGAACGGCCTCTCTCTCTGCCTGCTCCTCGCGGCGGGGGCCAGCCTGGCCGCGCCGCCGATCCCCACGGACGAACAGGGGCTGCCGGCCTGGGTGCCGGCCGTCTGGGTCGACTTCCCGGTCGAACTCACCCTGGCGGACGCCGACGCCGTCTCCGCCCTGCTCGACGCGGCGCCGATCGCGGCCTTCCAGCGCGAGGACCTGCGTCCGGCGGCGCGCACCCCGTTCACGCGCGCCCTGCGCCTGCGCACGCGTGTCACCGAGACCGAGTTCGCTGCCCTCGAGGCCGCCGGTTACCAGCCCTTGCGCGTACCCGATCTGGAGCGCGCCCTGCAGACGGCGATCGAGGCTCGCTGGGCGGAACAGGCAGCCCGCGGCGGCGAGGCGCTCCGCGTCGGCGAGCGCGGCGTCTACCATACCTACGCCCAGCTCGGGCAGATCCTGCTCGACACCCAGACCGCGTATCCCGCGATCGCCAAGCGGGGCAGCCTCGGCACCTCGGTGCAGGGCCGCGAGCTGTGGACGCTCACGATCAGCGACAACGTGAACGGCGCCGAGGAAGCCGAGCCCGAGGTGCGCATCTCGGCGAACATCCACGGCAACGAGAAGATCGGCATGGAGCTGAGCCTCTACCTCATCGGCTACTTGACGGCGAACTACGGCCTCCCCGGCCACGAGGACGTCACCAACCTCGTCGACAACTACCATCTGCTCTTCCTGCCTCTCCACAACCCGGACGGGCACGTCGCCAACACGCGCTCGAACGCGAACGGCGTCGATCTCAACCGCAACTACCCCGTGCCGGACGGCACGATCGGCGGCGACGGCACCTGGACAGAGCAGATCGAGACGCAGCGCATGAAGGCCTGGGGCTTCGCCACCCACTGCGTGATCAGCCAGGACGGCCACAGCGGAGCGCTGGTGGTGAACTACCCCTGGGACTACACCTACACGCTGGCACCGGACAACGACGCCCTCATCGCGCTGGCCGAGGAGTACAGCTACTACAACCAGCCGATGTGGAACGGCGACTTCTACCACGGCATCACCAACGGCGCGCAGTGGTACGTCACCAAGGGCAGTCTCCAAGATTGGGCCTACCACGAGACCGGCAGCCTGCACCAGATCGTCGAGTTCAGCGACAGCTATGCGCCGCCGGCCGCCCAGCTCGACGCCTACTGGAACGACAACCGCGAGAGCTTCATGCACTGGATCAAGGCCGCGCGCTACGGCGTCGGCGGCCGTGTCACCGACGCCGGCACGGGCGCGCCGCTGGCGGCGACGGTCACGGTGATCGGCATCGACAAGTCCGTCGCGACCGATCCGGACCTGGGCGACTACTACAAGCTGCTCGACACCGGCACCTACACGCTACGCTTCGAGGCGCCCGGCTACGTGACGCAGACGATCGCCGGGGTCGGCACGACCTGGGGTACGCCCACCGTACTCGACGTCGCGCTCCTCGACGCGACGACTGACGCGCCGGTGCTTCCGCTGGCGGGGCTGCGCTTCGAGGGCAGCTTCCCCAATCCCTTCAATCCGACGACCACGCTGCGCTACCGGCTCCCGACCGACGCCGCAGTGAGCTTGGAGATCCTCGACGCGCGCGGCCGCCGGGTGCGCAGCCTGCTCGAGAGCACGAGCCAGACGGCCGGCGCCCACGAGCTGCTCTGGAATGGACGGGACGAAGCGGGCCAGCCGCTGCCCAGCGGGCTCTATCAGGCCCGCTTGCGCGCGGGGGGGGAGGAGGCCGGGCTCAAGTTGCTGCTGCTGAAATAGACCGCCACCGAAAGGACGGAGGATGCCGCGCTCCCTCACCGCGCTGCTCGCTCTCGCTGTTCTCGGTTTGGCCGGCGGGGCGACGCCTGCCGGCGCCGCGCTCGTCGCCCCCGAGTTGCCCGCCCTGCTTGCCGCCGGCCCGCAGCCGGTCTGGGTCTTCTTCGCCGACAAGGGTGTGCCGGCGAACGATCTCGCCGTCCTGCGCGCCGCCGAGGCGCGCCTGAGCGACCGCTGTCTCGCGCGCCGCGCGCGCGCCGGCGTCCCGGGCGCCGCCTGGATCGATCTCCCCAATGCGCCCGCCTACCTCGAGGCTCTGCACGCGGAGGGCCTGACGATCCGCGCCGAGAGCCGCTGGCTGGCCGCGGTCTCCGTGGCCGTGGATCAGTCCAGCCTCATCCGCCTCGCCGCCCTCCCCTGGGTGGTGCGCCTGGAGCCCGTGCGCGCCTCGGCGCCGCGCGCGCCCTGGCTCGATCCCGCGCCGTCGGCGCGTTCGCACGCGACCGCGATCGGGCGCGAGGATCCCCTCGACTACGGCGGCAGCTTGACCGAGCTCGCGCAGCTCCAGGTGCCGCCCGTACACCTGCGCGGATTCCACGGCGAGGGCGTGGTCGTCGGCATGCTGGACTCGGGCTTCAACACCACGCACGAAGCCCTGGCCGGCCTCACGGTGCTCGGCGCCTGGGACTTCATCAACGACGATCCCATCGTCGCCAACGAGCCGGGCGATCCGGAGGGTCAGCAGAACCACGGCACGATGACCCTCTCCACGCTCGCCGGCTACAAGCCGGGCGCCCTGATCGGCCCGGCCTTCGGGGCCAGCTTCTATCTGGCCAAGACCGAGGACGCGAGCCAGGAAGTCCCCGTCGAAGAGGACTACTGGGTCGAAGGCATCGAGTGGCTCGAGGCCCAGGGCTGCGACATCGTCAGCTCGAGCCTCGCCTACGACGACTGGTACAGCTTCGCGGACTTCGACGGGAACACCTGCGTGACGACGATCGCCGCCGACCAGGCCGTCGCCCTCGGCGTCGCCGTCTTCAACAGCGCGGGCAACTACCGGCTGACGACGGGCACGATCGCCGCGCCCGCCGACGGCGACAGCGTCATCGCGGCCGGGGCGGTCGACGCCGCCGGCCTGATCGCGAGCTTCAGCTCGCCGGGACCCACGGCCGATGGGCGCATCAAGCCCGACCTCTGCGCGATGGGCGTTGCGAACCACGTCGTGAAGCCGGGCACCCTGAACGAGTACCGGAGCGCCTCCGGGACCAGCTTCTCCTGCCCGCTCGCGGCGGGCGTGGGCGCGCTGCTGCTCGGCGCGCATCCGGGCACCAGCCCGATGCGGCTGCGCCAGGCCCTGCGCAGTACGGCGAGCCAGGCCGACAGCCCCGACAACGATTACGGCTGGGGGATCATCGACGCCCTGGCCGCGCTGGATTACCTCGACGCCCTGACCCCGGCGTCCGCGGCGACGCCGGCCTTCACGCTGGCCGGGGCCTGGCCCAATCCCTTCAACCCCGCGACGCGCATCGGCTTCACGCTCGATCGCGAGCTGGATCTGCGCCTGGACATCCACGACCTCCAGGGGCGCCGCGTGCGCACGCTCGTCGCCGCGGTTCTCCCTGCCGGCGCGCACACGGCGAACTGGGACGGCCGCGATGGCGCCGGCCGACCCCTGGCGAGCGGCGTCTACCTCGCGCGCCTCGCGGCCGGCGGCGAGCAGCGAACGCTCAAGCTGCTGCTCCTCGAGTAGGGCGCCCGGCCTGGACTTGCCCAGATCCGGGTGCTAGATTGCGGCCAGCCCTGCCGGACCCGCCTCTGCAGATCCCTGCGCCGACTCACTCTGGGAGCCGACACTCGATGCCCGCGGAGGGCCACGTGAAGCGACGCCTGCCTCTGCTTCCCGCCCTGCTCCTTGTGGTCTGCCTGGCCGCGACCACCCGCGCCGCCGAATCGGCGCGCCGCCTGGAGGCGGGCCTGCCGCCAGCCGAGACCGAAATCCTGCGCAGCGACGAGGCTGGGCTCAGCCTGGTGCTCCGCTTCGTGCCGGATGCCTTCCAAGTCCTCGAGTCCGGGCTCTCTGCCGAGCTGGCGGGCTGCGCGCTCGCGAGCGGGGACCCGCAGGCGCCGCGCGCGCCCGGGGCTCCGATGCTGCCCATCTGGCGCGGTCTCGTCGCCCTGCCGCCCGGCATGGAGGCGAGCCTGAGTTGGCGCGCGGTGGCCAGCGAGCCCATCGCCGGCGAGCCGCTACCCTTCCCGACGCCGCGCGCCGTGCCGGCCGGCGAGGACTTCCTCTACGACGAGAGCTTCGTCCGCGATCCGGTCGCCTTCGCCAAGCCCTATCCGATCGCCGCGCGCCTGGGCGAGCCGCACTGGCTGCGCGATCAGCGCGTCGTCGAACTCAGCGTGACGCCCCTGGGCTGGAGCGCCGAGCGCGGGCTCACCCTCGCGCGCGAGCTGCGCGTGGAGATCGGCTTCCGCGCGGCGGCTGCCGAGCGCGCGGCCGCGGCGGCGCGCGAACCGCTCCGGCGCTCGGATCGCCACTGGGAGCGCCTCTACGCGAGCGCCCTGCTCAACCCGGAGCCGGCCGCGGCCTGGCGGCAGCGCGTCCCCGCGCGCTACGGCCTCGGCGGCGCGCGCGGCGCGCGCGCCGAGGCGGCGCTCAAGCTGCTCACGCCGGAGGACGGCCTCTACGCCGTCGTCGGCGACAGCCTCATCGCCCGCGGCATTCCCGCCGGCACCGAGCTCGCGCAGATCGCGCTCTTCCGCCGGCGCCTGAGCTGGGACGGCACCGGTCAGCCCGACTTCCGCGAGACCGCTGAGCCGCGCTACTTCCTGGACGGTGACGGGGACGGTCGGCTCGACCCCGCCGATCGCCTCGTCTTCCTCGGCTGGCGTCTGCGCCACGCGCCGGGCAGCCTGGATCCGATCGAGTGGTACGGGCGCGCGGAGGCCTACTTCGTCGGCGTCGCGCCCGCGCTGGCGCTGGAGATGCTCACGGAGTCCGCCTGGTCGGAAGCGGGCGCCTGGCCCCTGCGCGCGGACTTCAAGCGCCAGCTCTGGCAGCAGGGCGAGCAGGCCTTCCACCAGGCGCCGCCCAACTGGTACTACAACGGCCCGTCGATCGAGACCTGGGACGACAACCTCTATTTCTATGCGCAGCCCCTGGCGCCTGAGGGCTACGTCCTGCGGGTTCCGCTCGCGACGCCGGCCGCCGTCCCCGACAGCAGCGCGCTGCTCAAGCTGCAGTTCCAGGGGGCCTCGCGCTCGACCCTCGATGGCCTGCGCACCTTCAGCGTCGCTCTCGAGAGCGGCACCGGCGGCTGCGTGCTCGATCCCGTCGAGGTGGCCTTCCACTACACGATCGACTACGTCGACACGGTCCCGGCCGGCTGCCTGGAAGCGGCCAGCAGCACGCTCGTCGTCGACCGCACGGACGGCACGCAATTCCGCACCTTCGTCAAGTGGGTCGATCTCACCTACAGCTCGGGCTACGCGGTGCGCCAGGATAGTCTCTACTTCCATGCCGACGGCGCCGGCGGTCCGGCCGAGATCCGCATCTCCGGTCTCACCGGCGACCGCAGCGGTTGGCAGCTCCTGCGCCTGGGTGCCGCCGGCCAGCCGACGCGCGTCCAGCTCGCAGCCGCGAACCAGGCGGGCGGCCCCGGCGCCTACGAACTGCGGCTGCGCCGGGATCTCGCCGGCGACGAGGCCTGGTGGCTCGCCGACGCCGCGCGCCTGCGGGCCCCGACCATCGCTCCCGCGGCCGCCGTCGACGTTCTCGACGAGACCGCCCCCTGCGACATCCTCGTCATCGCGAACGACGGCTTCGCCGCGGGCATGCAGCCCTGGCTCGACCGCCGCACGGACGAGGGATACCGCGTGCGCCTGCTCACGACCGCCACGGTCTGGGACGCCTTCTTCGGCGGCGTGCGCGGGGCGATCGGCCTGCGCAACGCCGCGCGCTTCGCCTATCAGCAGTGGGGCGCCGAAGCGCTGCTCCTCGTCGGCGACGCCAACAAGGACGCCCGCGGCCTTGGCCCCGACGCGATGCCCGACTTCGTGCCCGTGCACTCCAAGCACGAGTACGTCGGCGTGGACGCCCTGGTCGCCCTGGAGGAGTGGGTGGTCAAGTGGAATTGGAACGACTGGCCGGCGCTGCTGATGGGCCGCCTGCCGGTCGGCAGCCCGGAGGAGCTGGCGATCATCCTCGAGAAGATCGCCTGCTACGAGGGCGGCTGCGAACCCGACGGCGCCTGGCGCCGCCGCTTTCTGCTCGGCGCCGACGACTGTTGGATCTGGGACGATCCCGCCGAGATCGTCTATTGCCGCGACAACGAGCGGCAGTTCGAGATCGCCGTCGAGGCGATGCGGCCCCTCGTTGCGGACAGCTGGGTGGGCGACCTCCGGGGCGTGCCCTACTACCTCAGCGCGCAGACGGACGCCTGGTACGCCGAGCACAGCCCGGTCTATCCGACCGAGCTCGAGACCTTGCTGCGGCCGATCGTCGCGCCCGTCTTCATCGACTCGCTGAGCCAGGGCTACCTCTGGGCCTCGATCCAGAGCCACGCCAACCGCGGCCAGCTCTGCCACGAACTGATCTTCAAGACCGCCGCCGGCGGCCACGACCAGGACTTCCTCACGAATGCGAACCGCCCCTTCTTCTGGGCCCTCTTCGGCTGCCACGGCAACGAGTTCGCCACCCACAACGAGGAGCGCAGCAACGTCGGCGACTGCCTGGGCGAACACCTCCTCTTCGCCGACGCCAACCGCGGCGCGGTGGCGAGCTACGCCAGCGACGGTTTCGAGTACCTCTTCCCCAACCTGCGCTGGCAGCGGGACTGGCACGAGATCATGGTCAGCGCGACGGATCCCGAGCAGTCCCTCGCGGTGCTGCCCGCCTGGCGCGCCGGCGATCTGCAGCTCATCGCCGAGCTGCGCCTCGGCGACAAGGATGCCGCCTACCGCACCAACCTGCTCGGCGATCCCCTGCTGCGCCTGAGCGCCGGCGCCCCGCGCCTGCGCCTGTTCGTCAACGAGCAGGAGATGGCGCCCGGCGACTTCGTTCCGCCCCAGGTCACCGGCGATACGCTGCGCATCGAGGCGCTGGTCTGGGACGAGAACTACCTGACGGGCTTCTCCCTCAGCGACTCGGCTCGGGCGGCGATCCCCTTCCAGGCGACGCCGGCCTTCACGGCGGAGGCGAGCTTCCCGCTGGACAGCCTGGCCCCCTTCGACACGACGGCGGTCGAAGCGACCGGGCGCGGCCGCGCCTGGCATCTTGCGGCGCGGCAGCCCTACGACTTCGGCATGGACGCCCTTGTGCTGAGCGCGGAGGACCTCGCGGGCACGAGCGCGGAGTTCGTGTTGCCGGTGCCGAAGTCGATCAAGGTCTACCTGGCGGAGAGCCAGCTGCGCGAGGGCCAGTGGGTGCGGCCGCGCGGCACCCTGCGGATCGACATCCTCGTCCCGTCGCCGGAGCTCCTGCCCGACCGCTTCGGCCTGCTCGTCGATGGCGCCGCGAGCGGGATCAGCGCCGTGCCCACCGACTCCAGCACGCTGCACCGCATGGAGCTGCCCTACGCCTGGTCGCCCGGCGCGCACTCGCTCGTCGTGCTGCTGGACGGCGAGGAGTACGGCGGGCTCACCCTGCGCGTCGACGCGGCCACGCGACTCCTCGCCGGACGGATCTTCCCCAACCCCTTCCGCAATGTCGTCACCTTCCACTTCGAGTTGACGAACGGCGTCCGGGAGGGCACGCTCAGCATCTACACGCTGAGCGGACGGCGCGTCTTCCGCCGCGAGCTGGGCGCCCTCGCCGAGGGCCAGACCCAGGTGATCAGCTGGGACGGCCGCGACGGGCAAGGGGACAAGATCGCCAACGGCACCTACATCGCGCGCCTGGCGCTGACGGACCTGCGGGGCGAGGCGGTGTTCTGGGAGGACAAGGTCGTCCGCATGCGCTAGGGGAGCGGCCGCATTGAATCCGATCTTGAGGAACTTCCTCTCGCTCGCCCTGGGGCGCTACGTCTCCATCGCGATCGGCGCCGTCGTCATCGTGCTGATGGGCCGCGCGCTGCCGGTCGCGGACTACGGGCGCTTCTTCGCGGCGCTCGCGGCGGCCGAGCTCTTCTCGGCCCTGCTCGATCTCGGGCTCAACCGCATCCTGCTCAAGGAGGGCTCGGCGGATCGCACCCGGGCGGGCGCGCACCTCTTCAACATCCTCGTCATCAAGACGGCGCTCGCGGCACTGATGCTGGCCGGCATGCAGGTCTACGCGCTGCACCAGGGCCCGCTCTATGCGCTGGTCATGCTGCTCGCGCTGACGAAGGTGGCCGACAACTTCGCCATCACCTACGATGCCGTCTTCCAGATCCACCAGCGGATGGAGTTCTCGGCGGCGATCCTCGTCTTCTCGCGCCTCGTGCTGCTCGCCGTCGTCCTCCACGGCTGGCGCGGCGAGGCGGGCCTGCTCTACTTCGCCTGGGTCTACCTGGGCGTCAGCCTGGCGAGCGCGCTGCTCACGGCGGGGATCAGCGGCCGTTTCGCGACGCCGCGCCGCGGCGCTCTCGGCTGGCGCGAGACCGTGGGGCGCGAGGGCGTCTTCTTCGCGCTCTCGAGCCTGCTCGCGATGGCGGCGACGCGCATGGACATGCTCGTCCTCAAGGAGACGGTCGACGCGCACAGCCTCGGTCTCTACGCGCCGCCGGCGCGCATCCTCGTCGTCTTCCAGATCCTGCCCCTGGTGCTGCAGACCGCCGTGCTGCCCGACCTCTTCCGGCTGGGCCGCCAGGACCGGGCCGCCCTGACGCCCTTCTACCGCGCCTACTTCCAGCGCTCGCTGCTGCTCGCGCTCTTTCCCCTGCTCTGGACCCTGCTCTTCGCGGAGGTGATCCTGGGCCGCCTCTGGGGCGCCGCCTATCTGCCCGGCGCGCCCTGGCTGCGCCTGCTCGTCTGGCTGCTGCCCCTGCGCTTCATCGGCTTTGCGGCCGGCAACGTGCTCACGGCGCTGAACCGGCAGTGGGTGCGCACGCTGCAGCAGGCGGGCGGCGTCGCCGTGAGCCTGGGCCTGATGCTCTGGCTCGCCCCGACGCGCGGCGTGGAGGGGGCGGTCCTCGGCCTCCTCGTCGGCGAGGCGCTGGCCGCCCTGCTCAGCTTGGTCGCGGCCGCGCGCCACGGCTACCGGCCGGCCCTGCTGCCCAGCCTGCGGGCAATCGCCGGCGCCGCCCTGGCCGCGGCGGCCCTGCTCCTGCTCAAGCGGGCGCTGCCGCTGGGCTTCATCGGCGGCCTCGCGGCAACCGGCGCGCTGGTGGGCGCCTCGATCCTGGCGACCCGTGCGAGCTCCTGGTCCGAGCTCCGCGCCCTCCTGCCCCGGCGTTCCTAGACGCGCTGCGCCCCGCCCTCCAGCGCCGCTTCGCAGGCGCTGTCGGACGGGGCGCAGCGCGTCAACCTGCCCGGCGCCTGGGGGCGCGGGCTCGGATCAGGAGCTCAATTCGTCACCAGGGTATACGTGAGGACCGCCTCGCCCTTCGCGGGCACGGGCACCGTGAAGACGAGCTGCCGCGTCGAGCGCTTGTCGTACTCGTGGCTCGCGCCCCGCACGCTCCATTCCTGCCAGGCCGGCGTGTCCTCGAGGACTTCGACGCGGATCGCGCTGTCCTTGTGGTTGCGCAGGGTGATCTGAAAGCTGCGCGAGACGATCCGGTTGCCGCGCTGGTCGATGGCCGTCTGCAGGCGCTCGCCGCGGATGTCGAAGGCGTCGCCGAGCTTGAGGCGCACGCGCTCGCCCTCGGGTGTGTGGGGGATCTCGTCCTCGCCGGCGAACTGCAGCTGGCCGCCCGCATCCGCCTGGTAGACGCGGACAGTGCCTTTGGGCAGGGGCAGGCCGGCGCCCGCCTCCTCGCTGTTGGCGAACTCGAGCGTGACGGCGACGGCGCGCGGCTCGCTGTCTTCCTGCCAGCTGTCCGAGCGGAAGACGTACTTGCGCTGGGCGGGCAGGCCGGCGATGCGCAGCAGCTCGACCTGCTTCTGCTCCTTGTCGAGGACGGTGGTGGGCCGGCCGAGCGTGTAGAGGTGATACTCGAAGAACTGCTCCTGGGCGAAGCCGCCGCGGTCGGCGGCGAAGGCCATCGCCTCCATGCCCTTGGCCATCCGCGGCGTGGGCCGCGGCACGCGGTTGACATCGCCGGCCACCAGCTTCAGGCGCGCCTCCGGGTAGGCCTTGCCGCTGCGATTGTCCAGGGTCACCCAGCCGGTGAGATCGAGGACATCCTTCTCGCCGGCCACCGCCACGTAGTCCGCGCGCCAGCCGATGCCCTCGCTCAGGTAGGACAGCTCGACCTCGTGGCGGCCGGCCTGCGCCGCCTCGATCAGCCAGACCAGGCTCGGCTCGAGCAGCAGGCCCGCAGGCAGCGCGGGCAGCACGAAGCCCTCGATGTGCAGTTCGCCATCGATCTCGAGGATGCGGCCGAGCGGCTGGCTCTCGGTGGGGTTGCCGGCCGCGAGCAGGCGCGCGCGGCGCCACTCGCCGTCGACCAGCGCGCGCACCTCCTGGCCGCGATAGCGCTCGAGCAGCGAGTTGCGGTCCAGCAGGTCGTAGCGGTAGTTCTGCTCGAGAACGAGCGTGCCTTCGGGATCGCGCAGGCTGCGGAAGTGGACGGTCTCGGGCAGCAGGCGCTCCGGCACGCCGGTGAAGGTGTACTCCTGAACGCCCCGGCTGAGATCGATGGCGCGCAGCTCCTTCACGAGCGCGAGATCGTTGTTGTAGACGGTGAGCTCGATCGCCGATTCCGCGCGGGCGGCCGGCGCCGCCAGGCAGAGGAGAAGGGCGATGGCGATGGGCCGTGGCATCGGATACCTCCCTGTCGATGTGCGGGGATCCTAATCGCCGCCGCCGGTCCTGGCAAGCGCCGGTCGGAGCGCTGATCTGCGGCCTTGACGGTGGCGCGGGTGCCGGTGTTTACCTAGCGGCACGAGTTGCGTTCCCCGGAGGCGCCGCGCGTGGGCATCGTCGCCGACATCTCCCTGATCGTCGTCTGCGGCCTCGCCCTGGGCGCCCTGGCGCACCGCTTCGGCCAGCCGGTCTTCCTCGGCTACTTCGCCGCCGGCATCCTGCTCGGCCCGCACGTTGGCGGGCCGGCGATCTCCTCGCCCCACGAGATCGAGCTGCTGGCCGAGATCGGCGTCGCCCTGCTGCTCTTCGCGATCGGCATCGAGTTCTCGCTCTCGGCGCTGCGCGACGTGCGGCGCATCGCGGTCCTCGGCACCGCGCTCCAGATGGCGCTCACCCTGGCGCTCGGCGCGGGGCTCGGCCGGCTCTTCGGCTGGCCGGCGCGGGAGGCGATCTGGTTCGGCGCCCTGATCAGCGTCTCCAGCACGATGGTCGCGCTCAAGACCCTCGCCGCCGGCGGCTTCCTCGGCACGCTCTCGAGCCGCGTAATGCTGGGGATGCTCGTCGCGCAGGACCTCGCCGTCGTCCCGCTGATGCTCGTGCTGCCGCAGATCGGGCGCCCGGATGGCGGCGCGGGTCTTCTGCTCCTCGCCCTCGGCCGGGCGGCGCTCTTCCTCGCCCTGCTCGTGCTCGTCGCCCTGCGCGTCGTCCCCTGGCTGGTCGCCCGCGCCGCCGCCGCGCGCTCCCGCGAGCTCTTCGCGCTGACGGTGGTCGCCCTCGGCCTCGGCATCGGCCACCTCAGCCACCTGGCCGGGCTCTCCTACGCGATCGGCGCCTTCATCGCCGGACTCGTGCTCAGCGAGTCGGAGTACGGCCACCAGGCGCTCAGCGACATCATCCCCCTGCGCGACGTCTTCGGCCTGCTCTTCTTCGCCTCGCTGGGCATGCTCGTCGACCCCGCCTTCATCGCCGAACATCCGCGCGAACTGGCGTTGATGGTGCTCGTCGTCATCGCGGGCAAGGGCCTGATCTTCGCGGGTGTTGGGCGGCTGTTCGGCTACCGCAACGTGGTGCCCCTGGCCATGGGTCTCGGCCTGAGCCAGATCGGCGAGTTCTCCTTCCTGCTGGCGCAGCTCGGTCTGGAGAGCGGCGGCATCGGCGAGGCGCTCTTCTCGCTGACCGCCGCCACGGCGCTCGTCACGATGGTGCTGACACCCTACCTCAGCCGGGCCACCGAACCGCTCTACCGGCGGTGGCGCCGCTGGCGGCCGCGCGCGCTGCCCGGGCCGACGGCGCCGACCGCGCCGCCGGCGCGCCCCGTCGTGATCGCGGGCGCCGGGCGCGTCGGCCGGCGCGTGGCCGCCGTCCTTGCCGAAGAGGGCCTGCCCTTCTGCTTGATCGACTTCGACCCGCACCGCTTCGCCGAGGCGCAAGCGCGCGGCTGGCCGGTGGTCTTCGGCGACGCCGCGCAGACGCCGGTGCTGGCGGCCGCCGGCCTCGCCGAGGCGCGGCTGGGTGTCGTCACACTGCCCTCGGCGGTGGGGGCGCAGATCGTGGCCGCGCGGATGCGCGAGCTGGTGCCCGCGCTGCCGCTCGTCGTGCGCTGCGAGGGACAGGCCGAGGCGGGCGCGCTGGCGCGCCTCGGCCTCGTCCAGATCGTGGAGCCGGAGTTCGAGGCCGCGCTGGAGATCGCCCGCCAGTCGCTCGTGCACCTCGCGGTGGAGCCCGCGCGCATCCAGCGCTTCCTCGACGCGATGCACCGCCCGCACGTGGCCGCGCGGGGCGACGCGCCGCTCCGCTAGCGACTGCCGCGCGCTCGGCCTCCGGACTGCAGGCCGCGCAGCTGACCGCAGCCGCCGCCGACGTCCACCCCCTGGCTCCAGCGCACGGTCACGCCCGGGACGCCGGGCACCAGCCGGCCGACGAAGCGCTCGACCTGCTCTGGGGTCGGCCGCGCGAGCTCGGCTTGGCGGGCGCCGGGCAGGGCGACGCGCACCCGCGTCGCGCCGGGGTTGTAGGGGATGATGTTCAGCTTGAAGGGCCGCCGCCGGGTGAGAGCGCGCAGATTGGCGGCGTCCTCGTCGCGATCGTTGACGCCGGCGATGAGGACGTACTCGAGGGTCACGCGGCGTTCGGTGCGGCGCGCGTAGTCCGCGCAGGCTGCGAGCAGGTCGGCGATGCGGTGCTTGTGGAGGGCGGGCATCAGGGCCGCCCGCGTGGCGTCGTCGGCGGCGTTCAGCGAGAGAGCGAGGCCCACCTTGACCGGCGCCGCGGCGAGCTCCGCGATACGGCCGGGCAGTCCCGCCGTGCTCACCGTGATCCGCCGCCCGCCGTAGCCGAGCGTCTCCCCGAGCAGGCGCAGCGCGCCGACCAGCGGACCGAAGTTCAGGAGCGGCTCGCCCATGCCCATGAAGACCAGGTTCGGACGCGCGCTGTCCGGCGGCAGCGCCTGCTGGAGGAAGAGCACTTGGTCGAGGATCTCGTCCTGCTCGAGGTTGCGGCGGAAGCCCATGCGCCCGGTCTCGCAGAAGACGCAGTCCAGGGGACATCCGACCTGGCTCGAGATGCAGAAGGTGGGGTGCCGCTCGCCCTGCATGTGCACGGCCTCGATGGTCTCGCCGTCGGCCAGGCGCAGGAGGTGCTTGACCGAGCCGTCCTGAGCGCTCGGTGTGGCGAGCACGGGCGCTAGCGAGACGAGTGAAGCCTCCGCCGCCAGCGCTTCGCGCAGCCCGCGCGGCAGGTCGCTCATCGCGTCCCAGGCGAAGGCGCCGCGGGCGAAGATCCACTGCTTGACGGCCCGTCGCCGCCAGGCGGGCTCGACCCGCGCGGCGAGCCAGTCTTCCAGAGCCTCGGGGGCGAGGCGCTTCAGGGGGATCCGGCCAGCAGGGGGAGACGCGTTCATGCGCGGCAAGTTAGCACGCCAGCTCCCGCTGGACCAGCCGGTGAGCGCGGTGGATCCGCTGGCATCTCCGGCGCGCGTCGATTATGCTCGCTCGGACAGGACTGGAGGCAACGATGAGCGTACGCCTGCTCGTGGTGGACGACGAGGCCGGGGTCCGCGAATCCCTGGGCAAGATCCTGCGCTACGAGGGCTTCACCGTGGAGATGGCCGCCGACGGCCCGACCGCGCTCGCGCTCGCCGAGCGGCAGGCCTTCGATCTCGTGTTCCTCGACATCAAGATGCCGGGCATGGACGGTCTCGAGGTGCTCACCCGCCTGGGCGAGGGCGGCCTGGCGATGCCGGTCGTCATCATCTCCGGGCACGGCACCGTGGAGACGGCCGTCCAGGCCACGAAGCTGGGGGCATTCGACTTCCTCGAGAAGCCGCTGGACGCCGACCGCGTCCTGGTCACCCTGCGCAACGCGCTGGCCTGGCTCGAGCAGCAACGCCAGATCGAGTCGCTGCGCCAGCGCCTGGGCGAGGGCGAGCAGATCGTGGGGGAGAGCGCGGCCGTGCGCGCCCTGCTCAAGGGAATCGAGCGGGTGGCGCCGACGGACGCCCGCGTGCTGATCACCGGCGAGAACGGTTCGGGCAAGGAGCTGGTCGCCCGGCGCATCCACCGCCTGAGCGCGCGCGCCGGAGGCCCCTTCGTCGACGTCAACTGCGCTGCCATTCCCAACGAGCTGATCGAGAGCGAGCTCTTCGGGCACGAGAAGGGCAGCTTCACCGGGGCGCACCAGCAGCGGCGCGGTCGCTTCGAGCAGGCCGACGGCGGCACGCTCTTCCTCGACGAGATCGGCGACATGTCCTTGACCGCGCAGGCCAAGGTCCTGCGCGTCCTGCAGGAGGGGAAGTTCGAGCGCGTCGGCGGCACCGTGACCCTGCAGGTCAACGTGCGGGTCATCGCCGCCACGAACAAGGACCTGCTGGCCGAGGCGGCCGAGAATCGCTTCCGGGAGGACCTCTTCTACCGCCTCAACGTCGTGCCGCTGCAGGTGCCGCCCCTGCGCGAACGGCCGGAGGACATCCCCTTGCTCGCCAAGCATTTCACCGAGCTCTACCTGCGCGAGCAGGGGATGCGGCCCAAGCTCTTCGCCCCCGCGGCGCTGGACCGCCTGCGCGCCTACCGCTGGCCCGGCAACATCCGCGAGCTGCGCAATCTCGTCGAGCGCCTGCTCATCATGGCGCCGGGCGAGCGGATCGAGGCGGAGGATGTCCCGCCGGCCGCCGGCGGCGGCGCCGAGGCGGAGGACTCGCTCTTCGCCGCCCCCAGCTTCCAGCTCTTCAAGGAGCGCAGCGAGGCGGCCTACCTCGCCCGGAAACTCCGGGAGTATGGGGGTAACGTGAGCCGCACGGCCCGCGCCCTGGAGATGCAGCGCAGCAATCTCTACAAGAAGATTGAAAAATATGGACTTACGACCGGCCGACCGGAAGCCGAGGAAGGCCCTGAGGAGGACGACTAGGCACCGCTGGCGACCGCCCCCCGCGCTATTCTTTTGCAGCACTGCGATTTGACTCACCTGCCCTGGCCGCCTATCATTCCCCATGCCGCCCTGGAATCGCGAGGCGGCGGGTTCTTACCCTTGCCAGGAGCATTCGACGATGAGAAGGGGCGCAATCACCTGTCTTTTCATCCTGGCCCTGCTGATTGCCAGCAGTCTCAGCCTGGGCAATGCACCTGATTCAGCCCTGAGCACCGGCGAGACGGCGGCGCTCGCCGAGACGCCACCCGCAGGCGAAGTCCCGACGGGCCTCGCTGCCGGCGGGGGGGGCGGCAACGGCGGCAACGGCGGCGACGGCGGTCCCGGCAATAGCCTCTCTGGCGACGACGACGACTACTGGGACGGCGTCAACAACGATGAGGAGCCGCCGCGCTCGCAGCACGATCTGAATCTGATCCTGCTGATTCTGGAGGCGTGGATGCGCACGGAGTACTGGCTGTTGCCGTAACCGTCGCGGCTCACGCCGCGCCCTCTGAGTACGTCCACCCCACAAAGGACGAACCGATGAGAGAGCCAGATCGCAGCGGTCCCCAGGAGTTCCAGCAGCAGGCGGGACGCGCCCCCCTGCCCTCGCTGGTCAGCTCCAGCGACACCGAGGCCATGGGGGATTTCCACTTCTCCTCGGAGAACTACACCCTCGCGCTCGAGTATTTCGAGCAGGCCTACCAGAACCTCCAGAACGAGGGCCCGAGGGCCGAACTCTGGCGACTGGCCTTCAAGCTCGGCGAGAGCTATCACCGCAAGGGCCTCGACAACGAGGCCCGTGAGTGGTTCTACCTCGCGCAGGCCAGGCTCAAGGGCCGCGAAACGAGCCTGGAGTTCGGCCTCGTCCTCGATCGCATCGGGATGGTCCACCTGTACACGAGCAGCCCCGAGGAAGCCCTCCAGTTCTGCTTCCAGGCCTACGAGTTGCTCAAGAACTCCTCGCTCCACAGCGAGGTGGCGGAGAACCTGAACCGCATCGCGATCATCTACTCCCGCCTCGGCTATCCCCGCGAAGCCGAGGAGTTCTTCACCGATGCCCTCGTCACCTACCGCCGGATCGACGACCACCGCGGGGTCATCGGCGCCACGATGAACCTGGGCCTGCTCAAGAAGAACGCTTGCGATTTCGAAGGCGCGCTGGTGCTCTTCAACAAGAGCATGGCGCTGGCCAAGCAGCACTCTTTGCACGGCGTTCGCATCAGCCTGCTGCTCAACATCGGCATCGTCTACTTCAAGCAGGGGCGGCACCGCGACGCCTCCGAGATGTGCATCCGCGCCCGGCGCCTGGCGCGCGAGGCGGGCGACGAGGGCAAGGCGGCGCGCGCCACCAGTTCCCTCGGCCGGGTGCAGATCCAACTGGGCAACTTCCGGCGCGCGGAGCAGCTCCTGCTCGAGAGCCGCGTGCTCGCCGAGAAGAACCGGCAGCAGCGCAGCCTGGCGCTCGCCGATGAGTTCCTCGGCGAGCTGGCCGAGGCGAAAGGCGATCTCGAGGCCGCCCTCGCCAACTACGAGCTGGCGCTCGGGCTCGCGCGCCAGATCGCGCCCAAGGGCGACGTCGTCGTCGAGCTGCTGCAGCGAATCGCACGCGTGCAACTCAAGCAGGGGCTGCCCTTGGAGGCGCTGCGCAGCGCCGAACGTGGCCTCAAGCTCACCGAGAGCAACGGCGAGCTGTTCGAGGTGCCGCACCTCTATCGAACCCAGGCCCGCGCCTGGCTGCGCCTCGAAAGCAGCGAGAAAGCGGAAGCCGCGTTCCGCAATGCACTGCAGGCTTTCCAGCATACCCGAGAGCAGGGCGAGGAGGACCGGACCAAGCTCGAGTACTGCGGACTGCTCTTTGCGCGCCGTGCGCTCGAGGACGCGCTGCGCGCCCGCAAGCTGCTCGAAGATCTGCTCCAGCACCGCTGTGACGAGACCTGCGATCGCTTCTGCTTCGAGGCGAGCCTGTTGCTCGCGTGTGTCGAGAGCTGGCTCGGCGACCTCGATCGCGCGCTGCTCGCGGTCTTCGACGCCGAGGGTTATCTGCCGGCCGACGCCGACGCCGCGGAGCGCGAGGAGCTCGACCGCGTGCGTCTCGAAGTCGAGCAGCGCAAGATCGCCCAGGGCGGGAGCGGATTCGGCTTCCTGCCGGGTGCGCAGAAGACCTTGCTCGGCGGCCGCGAGGATCTGCCCGAAGACCTGCGGCGCGCCTGGCGCAGTCTGTTCGAGCTCTGCGACGCCGATGCCGGCTGTCTCTGCATGGATGGCGCCGACGGCGGCCCCTTCGAATTCCTCGAGGGCATGACCCGGGCCGAAGTCGCGGGCCTGCGCGAGTCGGGGGGCGGCGGCGAAAGCGCGGAGAGCGCCGGGAGCGCTGGGAGCGAGGGTCCCGCCAGCTCGCTGCTCTTCCAGCCCCTGGTTCACTCGGGCAAGGAGATGGGATTCCTCTGCCTCTGGCGTCGGCGGCCCGGCGAACCCGGCTTCTCCCGCGAGATGGTGCGCTACATCGCGGGCTTCGCTCGCATGGTAACCCTCATCGCCTGTCAGGAGCGCGAACGCCTGCAGCGGCACTCCGTGCCGCTGAGCGAGCTGCCCGAGGCAACGCAGCACATCATCACCCGCGATCCGGGCATGCTCGAGCTGCTGCACCTGACCGGCAAGGTGGCGGAGACCGACGCCTGGGTGCTGCTCAGCGGCGAAACCGGCACAGGCAAGGGGGTGCTCGCCTACGCGATCCATCGTTTGAGCAACCGGCGCGACCGGCGCTTCGTGCATGTCAACTGCGCGGCTCTGCCGGAAGAGCTGCTCGAGAGCGAGCTCTTCGGGCACGTGCGAGGTTCATTCACGGGCGCCATCCACGACAAGCCGGGTCTCATCGAGGAGGCCAACGGCGGCACGCTCTTCCTGGACGAGGTGGGCAAGACCTCGCTCAAGATGCAGGCAAAGCTGCTGCAATTCCTCGACACGCGGGAGATCCGGCGCGTGGGCGCCAACGACAGCATTCCGGTCAACGTGCGCCTGATCACGGCGACGAAGACCGACCTCAAGGAATTGTCGCGCCAGGGTCGTTTCCTGGAGGATCTCTACTATCGCCTCAACGACTTCCCGCTGCGGATGCCGCCCCTGCGCGAGCGCGTGGGCGATGTCGCCCTGCTGGCCGAGTACTTCCTGGATCGCTACGGCGCCGACTTCGGCAAGCACCTGCGCGGCATCTCCCAACGCGCGATGCTCAAGCTCGAGAGCCATGCCTGGCCGGGCAACGTGCGCGAGCTCGAGAAGGTGATCAAGCGCGCCTTGCTGCTCAGCCCGGACGAGCAGCCGCTAGCCAGCGAAGCGATCGTGCTCGAGGACACCCTGCAGGGAGCCGCGAAGGGGCAGGTGCCTGGCCTGGACTTGAACCTGAAGCGGCAGGTGGGCGAACTGGAGCGCCAGCTGCTGGTCGAGGCGCTGGAGCAGGCCGAGTGGAACCGCACGCGCGCTTGCCGGAGCTTGGGGATCAGCTACCCGACCCTCCTGCAGAAGATCCGCAAGTACGACCTCGACGTCTGAGCGGCCCGGCGTCGCACCCGCTCAGGTTGTCACCGGCCCGGAGTCCCCCTCCGGGCCGCAGCATTCCCGGGCTTCTCGCGCAAGAGTCCTCCGAAGACGCGGCGGATCACCAGAGGTCCTGCTAGTCGCTAGACTGCGTGCTGAGCGCCGCTTGCGATCGCCGTCCCTCCATCGCTCTCAAGGAACTTGCATCCGGGGGTGAGGCCCTGCGGCGAGGGCCGGCGCTCGATCTCGCAAGTGCTTCCATACCAAGGGAGAAGACGGCGGCGCCTCGCACTTCGCCTGGCACATTCTCTGCTGAAGCCGCCGTGAAGCGCGGAGGGGCCAGGCCTGGCAGGTATGAGGGCCCATTCCAAACTTCCTCGAGGGATTTCGAACGGAAATGATAGGGGAAGTCAGCCGGATTCGATGCCTTCCCTCGAGTTGGCCGCCGGTTTCCGGTGAGTCGGTTGATTCAGTCCCGGCGTGAAGTGTGGGGCAACACGCCGAGACAACCGGAGAGCGACGGTCGCAGGAGATGAACTCCTCTCCTTGATGCTGAGATGTGCAAGGCGAGAGGGCGCGAGCCCTCTTGCCTTTTTTCAGCTTTT
>VGXI01000012.1 GCA_016873475.1 bacterium
CGCAGGGGGTGGTCCTTGGGGACCCGAGCCTCCAAGGGAACGTAGCTGAAGAACTCCTCGTGCCGATCGTCAGGACCACGCATGCCAGCTACCTCGCGGAAGAATGGGGTAGCTCCCTTCAAGCACATTCAGCGGCCATCCGCACGGCCTTTTTCAGCACCCTGCTAGGGCGCTTCAGCCAGCAGTCGGGGCAGCTCGTGCAGGGTCTCCAGGCCCTCCATGTCGGGCAGAATGATGTCCAGGATCACGAGCGGGTACTCGCCGCGGCGAAACTCGGCGAGGCCGGGCTTCCCGTCGGCCGCCGTACTCACCGCATAGCCCTCCAGGCTGAGCCGCTCGGCGAGCAGGCGGGAGAACTGGGCTCCCTCGAGGATACTGGCCCACGCGATTGCGTTCATGCCATAGGTTGTGCCGCGGAAATTGTGTCAATCAGGTTCGCTCGGCTTCGCCCGCTGCCGATGGCCATCGTCTCAGGTAGCGTACCTGAGTCGATGCCCGCGGTTGATGCTCAGGGCCGGCGTCCTCTCGTCGCCTGTGTAGATTCGAACCCAAACCGGCTCGATCTCGATGCGGCTCGGGAACCGACGGGCCGCGAGCAGCTCCGTAGCCGTATAGAGGTGGTCGGCCAGGCCCTTGAGCATCGCTGGGCTCTCCGGCGGGCCTTTCTCCCAGCGCCGCTTCACCAGGTTCCGCCAGACGAGCAGGATCGCCAGCCGCAGCGAGGAACCGTTGCGCCGCTTCGACCAGGCGATCGTCTCCCGGCGGTGGTTCGCACTGCTATGGCGGATCAAGAGGTCCAGCAAGTTGACCTCGAAGAGGGGGTTGTGCGTGTCCCGGCGCTCGGTCGACGAGGTCACCCGATGAACAGCCGAGCAGCCGAGCCCACGCAAGGCGCGCGGGTAGGCCGGATGCTCGTCCGAGCGCAGCTGCAACCGCGCGCAGCACTTCGCCAGGATCTGCAGCAGGTCGCCCATGCCGCGCTCGATGGCCTTCGGGTCCGGTCGCCCGAGTTGGGCCTCGAGTTCAGCGCGTCGCCGCTTCTGGTCGGGTCGCATGCGGCCCTTACGCCGCAGCGGACTCGTCGTGAAGCCGAGGCCGAAGCTGGTCTCGACCTCGACGGCCAGGTTGTGGTGGAAGGGAAAGTACTGGCTGTACTCGAAGGACTCGAAGCCGTCGACGGCGACGGGGCCCTCGATCCGACACTGCGCGAGCAGCTCCTGGTGGAGGAGCAGGCAGTGGCGTCCCAGACGCTCGAGCTGGCGATCGACGGTGCTGGGGGCGACGGCGAGCTCGCGGGCGATCTGGCGGTTGGCCATGGCACCGACGGTCTTCATGAAGAGCTGGGGCAGGACGTCCGGGCGCTTGAGCCAGTAGCCAGTGCTGAAGGTCTGTGTACTGAAGCTGCGGCGGCAGGCCCGGCACTGGAAACGCTGGATGCGGTGAGGCCGGAGCTGTCGCCAGTAGTAGCCGTGGCGTTTCCAGGGCCAGTCGGCGGCGAAGTCGCGGTGATAGCGGCAGTTGGGATTGGGGCAGAAGGGCGGCTGCCAGGTGGCGTTCGGTGCAGGTAGCGTGAGCATGCCCGGGCAGGGGCAGCTGCCGTACCAGGCACACTCTCCGCGGTACAACCTACAACTTTGACCGAACCCTCGCGCGCGGCGGCTTGTCTCACTCTCGTTGGGCGCCCTGAAACCCCGCGGCGCCCTCTGCGCTAGGTGCCGGCGGCTTCCCCGCCACCCCCGCTCGAGAGGTCCCTGATGCGACGTCTGCTCCCCCTTGCTGCGGCCGTCCTCCTGCCTGTTCTCGTGGAGACGATCCCCGCCAAACCCATCGACCCCGGCCTGCCCAGCCGCTACCCCCGCCGCAGCTACGAGACCCAGCACTGCGGCAGCGGCTGCCCGAAGCTCGACGGCCGGCTCGACGACGCCTGCTGGAGTCTCGTCGAATGGGCGAGCGACTTCGTCCAGTGGCAGCCGGACGCGGGCCAGGCGCCCAGCCAGCAGACGGCCTTCAAGGTCCTCTTCGACGACGAGCATCTCTACCTCGCCTATCGGGCCTTCGACTCCGATCCGGGGCGCATCGAACGCCAGCTCGCCCGCCGCGACTGGTTCCCCGGCGACTGGGTCGAGGTCAACATCGACAGCTACAACGACCACCGCACGGCCTACTCCTTCACCGCCAGCGTCTCGGGCGTGCGCGGCGACGAGTTCATCTCCCAGGACGGCGATCACTGGGACGGCAGCTGGGACCCGATCTGGGACTTCCGGACTGCCATCGACGACCAGGGCTGGACGGCCGAGGTGCGCATCCCGCTCAGCCAGCTCCGCTATCAACCGCAATCCGAGCAGACCTGGGGCCTCCAGGTGCAGCGGCGCCTCTTCCGGGAGGAGGAGCGCTCGCTCTGGCAGCCGAAGAGCAGGGAAGAGCCGGGCTGGGTGAGCCGCTTCGGCGAGCTGCGCGGCCTCGTCGGCCTGCCCGTCCAGCGGCGCATCGAGCTGATGCCCTACGCGGTCACCCGTCAGGAGCGCTTCGGTGCCGAGGCGGGCAATCCCTTCACCGACGGCCACGAAGGGAAGCTCGCCGGCGGCCTCGACGGCAAGCTCGGCGTGAGCAGCAATCTCACCCTCGACTTCACGGTCAATCCCGACTTCGGCCAGGTGGAGGCCGACCCCTCGCAGCTCAACCTGAGCGAGTTCGAGACCTTCTTCCAGGAGCGGCGGCCCTTCTTCATCGAGGGCAGTGACATCTTCCGCTACAGCGTCGCCCCGGCGATGACCAACGGCCGCAACACGAACGACATCCTCTTCCATTCCCGGCGCATCGGCCGCCAGCCCGCCTGGCCCGGGTGGACGCGCGACTACCCGGAGCATCTCGAGCTGCCCGAGGCGAGTACCATTCTCGGCGCGGCCAAGCTGACGGGGAAGACCGCCGGCGGCTGGTCGCTCGGGGTGCTCGAGAGCGTCACCGCCGCCGAGCGGGCGCGGGGCGCGACGGACGGCACCCAGCGCGAGGTGCCCGTCGAGCCCGGCACGAACTGGTTCGCCGGGCGCCTGCAGAAGGACTTCCGCCGCGGCGACACGCAGGTCGGCGGCATGCTGACCGCCGTGAACCGCCACGCCGACCCCGGCCTCGAGTTCATGCACCGGCAGGCCTATGCCGGCGGCCTCGACTTCTACAGCACGCTCTGGAACCGCGAGTGGCGCGTCAGCGCGAACCTGCTTGCGAGCGATGTACGGGGCGACTCGCTGGCGATCGCCCTCACGCAGCGCTCCTCGGCGCGCTACTTCCAGCGGCCGGACAATGAAACGTCGGACTTCGATCCCCAGCGCCGACACCTGGCCGGGCACGCAGGGTCGCTGCGCTTCGGCCGCTTCAAGTCGACGGGCTGGCGCTTCGAGACGCAGGTCGGCTGGCGCTCGCCGGGCTTCGAGATCAACGACCTCGGCTATCAGCGCGAGGCGGACATCATCAACCAGAGCACCTGGCTCGGCTGGGCGGCCCAGCCCTGCGGGCCGCTGCGCCGCCTCGGCATCAACACGAATCAGTGGCACGACTTCGATTTCGGCGGCACGCGCCTGCGCCGGATGGCGAACCTGAATGCGAACCTGGAGTTCCGGAACAACATGTCGATGGGCCTGGGCGCAACGCGCGCCGGCGAGTCCATCTCCAACAGCACCCTGCGCGGCGGCCCGGCCTTCCGCCACCCCGGCGAGGTCGAGTTGAACTGCTGGTTCAACTCGGATCACCGAGCGCGCGTCGGCGCCCACGCGGGCCTCTACTTGAATTTCGACGCTGCCGATGCGGCTGCCTATCGCAGCTACTGGTTCAGTCTCAATGCGAAGCCGAGCAACGCGCTCCAGCTCAGCATGAGCCCGGAGTACTCGCGCTACGAAACGGAGCTGCAGTACGTCGGCGGGACCCGCTTCGGCGGCGAACCTCGCTACCTCTTCGCCGACCTCGACCAGGAGACGGTGGCGCTCACCCTGCGCGCCGACTACGCGATGAGCCCGAACCTGACCCTGCAGGTCTACGGCTCGCCCTTCGTGACCGCCGGGCACTACGGCGATTTCAAACGCATCACCGATCCGCGCGCCGAGCGCTTCGCCGATCGCTACCACAGCTTCGCCGGCGCTGAGATCGTCTACGACGCGAGCGAGGGCGGCTACCTCGTCGACGAGGATGTGGACGGCGGCACCGACTACCGGATCGGCAACCCCGACTTCAACTACCGCGACTTCAACTCGAACGTCGTGCTGCGCTGGGAGTACAGCCCGGGCTCGCTGCTCTACCTCGTCTGGAGCCAGTCGCGCAGCGACGTCGTCGGCCGCGGCCGCCTGAGCTACGCGGACGACCTCGACGCCCTCTTCCGCGTCAGAGGGCACGACGTCTTCCTGCTCAAGGTGAGCAAGTGGCTCAGCCTCTAGCTTGACCCGCGGCGCTCTGGCGGGAGATCTTCCCGGACGCGCCCCGGCACAACCAGCCCGAGCGGGACATCTGGCGCAAGCTATCCGTGCAGCGAGAGCTGTTTCTCGCCGCCCTCGGCTGCCCGAAGCTCAATCTGCAAGTGCGGGCCGCGAACATCGGCGCGGTCGCCTTCTACAAACGCTTGGGATTCACCATCGAGGAGCGCGTGAGCCTGGGCAAGCGCCTTGCTTCATCAGGAACTGACGAGATGGACCGTCAGGAGTAACCATGGACCCCTCATCGCTCTCCTGGGAACAGCCCTACTCTTCCCGGCGGGAGCCCGTGCTCGCGCGCAATGTGCTGGCGACGAGCCAGCCCCTCGCCGTGCAGGCCGGCCTCGAGATGCTGCAGGAAGGCGGCAACGCCGTGGACGCCGCCCTCGCCGCGGCCATCGCCCTCACGGTGGTCGAACCGACCTCGAACGGGCTCGGCAGCGACGCCTTCGCCCTCGTCTGGACCGGCGAGCACCTGCACGGCATCAACGGATCGGGCCGCTCGCCCGCGGCCTGGAGTCCCGTTCGTTTCAGCGGGCGGGAGAAGATGCCCGAGCTGGGCTGGGACGCTGTCACGGTGCCCGGCGCCGTGCACTGCTGGGTCGCGCTCGCCGAGCGCTTCGGCCGGCTGCCCTTCGCCCAGCTCTTCGGTCCAGCCCTGCGCTACGCTCGCGAGGGCTGGCTCGTCCCGCCCGTGACGGCGGCGGCCTGGGCGCGCGCCGCCGAGCGCTTCCGCGACTTCCCCGAGTTCGGCGCCGCCTTCCTGCCCGGCGGGCGGGCGCCGGGTCCCGGCGAGCGCTTCCGCTGTCCCGAGCAGGCGGACACGCTGCGGCGCATCGCCGAGAGCCGCGGCGAGGCCTTCTACCGCGGCGAGGTGGCGGGGCGCATCGTCGCCGCCTCGCGCGCCGGCGGCGGCGCGCTGGTCGCCGAGGATCTCGCGCGCCACGAATCCGAGTGGGTGAAGCCGCTGCAGATGGACTACCACGGGGTAGGCGTGCACACGCTGCCTCCGAATAGCCAGGGCATCGCCGTCCTGCTCGCGCTCGGGATGCTGCGCCATCTCGAGCCGCAGCGGCATCCGGTGGACTCGGCCGCGGCCGTGCATCTGCAGGTCGAAGCGATGCGCTCCTCGCTCAACCTCCTCCACGGGCTCGTCGCCGATCCGGACCACATGAGCATCGAGCCCATGAGCCTGCTGGACGACGGCCTGCTCGAGCGCTGGGCCGAAGAGATCGATCGCGAGCGCGCAAGCGAGCGCGAGCTGGGCATCCCGGGGCCGGGCGGAACGGTCACCCTCGCCTGCGCCGACGCCAGCGGGATGATGGTCTCCTTCATCCAGTCCAACTACATGGGCTTCGGCTCGGGGGTGGTCGTGCCGGGCACGGGCATCGCGCTGCAGAACCGCGGCGCCGGCTTCACGCTGAAGCCGCGCCACCCGAACGCGGTGGCCGGCGGCAAGCGCCCCTTCCACACGCTGATGCCGAGCTTCGTGACCAGCGAAGGCCGACCCTTGATGAGCCTGGGTTTCATGGGCGGGCCGATGCAGCCGCAGGGGCAGCTCCAGATGCTACTGCGCGTGATCGACTACGGTCAGAACCCCCAGGCCGCCGCCGACGCGCCGCGCTGGCAGCTGCTCGCCGACGGCCGGCTCGCCCTCGAGGAGGGCTTCGACCCGGCGGCCGCCGATGCGCTGGCCGCGCGCGGGCACTTCATCGTGCGGAACCGTCCGCCGCGCGACTTCGGCGGCGCGCAGGCGGTACTGCGCCTGGCCGACGGCTACTGCGCGGCCTCCGATCCGCGCAAGGAGGGTCAGGCCGGCGGCTTCTAGGCGCGCGCCACCGGGCGCCGGCGCCGACCTGGGTCGCCGCGGCGCTGGTGACCCTGACTCCCGGCCCTTGATCGGCAGGGGGAGTTGCCACGTGGAAACTCCCACCTCCGGCCGGCTTGTGGCGGGCCGCCCAGTCCTCCATACTTCGCGCATTCCGACTTGCCGCACAGGAGGACTGCGATGAGCGCGCTCTGGACACACCGCCCGGCCGCCGACGAGCACCCGGCCTACTACGCGCGCTACGTCGAGCGCGTCGAGGTCGGCAAGCCGCCGGCGGTCTTCGGCCGGCAGCTCGCGCAGACCCTCTCCCTGCTCGAGAGCATCTCGGAGGCGCAGGCGCTGACCCGCTACGCGCCGGGCAAGTGGAGCATCAAGGAGGTGCTGGGGCACATTGCGGACAGCGAGCGCATCCTGGCAATGCGCGCGCTCTGCATCGCCCGCGGCGAGCGGGCCGAGCTGCCCGGCTTCGACGAGAACGCCTATGTGGCGGCGGCCGGCTTCGACGCCCGCCCCTGGAGCGCGCTGCGCGAGGAGCTGCGCCGCGTCCGCGAGGCGACGATTGCGCTCTTCGACGGCTTCACGGCCGAGCAGCTCCAGCGCCGCGGCCGCGCGAACCAGGGCGAGTTCAGCGTGCGCGCCCTCGGCTGGATCATCGCCGGGCACGAGGCGCACCACCTGGCCGTGCTCCGCGCGCGCTATCTCGGCTAGTCCGGTCCGAAACCAAGCGCGCAGGCGCGCTTGGGCGCGGCCCACACATGGCTTATAATAGAGCCCACCACCCTCTACGCCGGGGCCCGCCCGCCCGGCCTCCGACTCGAGGACGCCATGCGCCGAAGTCTCGCCCTCCTGATGCTCTGCTCGCTCCTGCCCCTCGCCGCCCTCGCCCGTCCGGCCCTGCCCGGCGGCGAGATCGCGCTGCAGACGGCCGCGCCCTCGGGGCGCATCGTCATCCAGCTCGCGGAAGGCCTGCGCATGGAAGCGGCCGGGCCCGTCTCGCGGGCGCCCGGGGCCGCGGCGGCCTTCGCGGCGCGCCTGGCCGCGCTCGCGCCCGCGGCCCGCCTGGCGCCGCGCTTCAGCGCGCCGCTGGCCGTGCTCGATGCCCTGCGCGCCACCGCTCGCGACCCGCGCGCTGCGGTCCTGCCCGACCTCGCCCGCTACGCCCAGATCGAGGGCGCCTTCGCGCCTGGCGACCGCGCGGCCGGACTGGCTCTGCTCGCGGCGATCGCCGCCGACCCGGCCGTCGCGGCAGCCTGGCTCGAGCCCGTCGCCGTGCCGGCCGCGCTCGGCTTCGATGCCTTCACGGGCGCCGTGCCCGGCGGGGAGACTGGGCCCCCGATTCAGGTCGGGGCGCCGACCCCCGACTTCAGCGGACTCCAGGGCTACTTGCAGGCCGCGCCGCTCGGGGTCGGAGCCTGGGACGTCGCCGGCGTGCCGGGCGCGCTGGGCGCCAGCGTCTCGGTGATCGACATCGAGGGCGCCTGGCTTTGGAGCCACGAGGACCTGCCCGCGCCCATCGCCGAGATCGGCGCCCAGATCAACAGCCTCGGCTGGCGCAACCACGGCACGGCCGTGCTCGGCGAGATCCGCGGCCAGGACAACGGCCTCGGCGTGCGGGGTATCACGCCCCTAGCCGGCGTGGGCGGCTCCTCGATCGGCGACCAGTCGGTGGCCGACGCCATCCTCAATGCGGCGCTGGCGCTCGCGGTCGGAGACCTCGCGCTCATCGAGCTGCACGCGCCCGGGCCCAATGCCAACGGCTCGGGGCAGTTCGGCTATGTGCCGATGGAGTTCTGGCAGGACAACTTCGACGCCATCCGCACGGCGACGGCGCTGGGCCGCATCGTCTGCGAGGCCGCCGGCAACGGCAGCCAGGATCTCGACGATCCCGTCTACATGGGCCTGTTCGACCGCAACCAGCGCGACTCGGGCGCGATCATGTGCGGCGCCACGGACGGCTCCACGCTCAATCCCGCCTGGTTCACGAACTACGGCAGCCGCGTCGACCTGCACGGCTGGGGCTACACGGTGACGACCTGCGGCTACGGCGGTCTCCAGGGCGACCCCCTGCCCGAGACGCAGTGGTACACGAGCAGCTTCAGCGGCACTTCGAGCGCCTCGCCGATCGTGGTCGGCGCGGTGGCCGCGCTGCAGGGGATGGTCGAGAGCGCCTACGGCTTCAGTCTCGACGCGCGGCTCGCACGCGAGGTGCTCGTCGCCACGGGCACGCCGCAGAACAACCCGGGCGTGCATATCGGGCCGCGGCCCAACCTGCCGCCGGCCTGGACGCAGGTGCAGGCGGCGGGCATCGCGCGCGTGAGTGGCGCGGTGACGGATGCGGTGAGCGGCCTGCCGCTGGCGGGCGTCCCCATTGCGGTCACCGAGACCGGCAGCTTCGGCGCCACCGATGCGAGCGGCCACTACGCCTTCGTGCTCGCGGCGGGCAGCTACACCCTGCAGCTGACGGACTTCTTCCACGCGCCGCTGGCCGCCGGCGTGACGCTCGCGAGCGGCGAGGACGAGGTGCTCGACCTTGCCATGGTACCCCTGCCGCTGGTCGAACTCAGCGGCCGCGTCAAGGACGAGGCGCTCGCGCCCCTGGCCGGCGTGCGCGTCGAGGCCGTGGACACACCCCTCCTGCCCGCGCTCAGCGACGGTGCAGGGATCTGGACCTTCACGGGCGTGCCCGAGGGCGTGAACTTCCCGCTCCTGCTCGGCGGCCTGCCGGGCCACGGCGCCGCCTGGCTCGGCGGCTGGAACTTCGGCGGCCTGAGCGGCGGCCGCGAACTGCTCGCCTATGGCCTGCTGCTGCCGGACGCCGACGAGACCTTCGAGGCCACGGCCGGCGGCTTCAGCGCCGACGGCAGTGGGCTCTGGAGCTGGGGTGCGCCGCTGGACGGCGGCCCGCCGGCGGCCTTCAGCGGCAGCAAGTGCTGGGGCGTCGGCCAGACCGGCGACTACGGCGACGATGTCGCCGGCACCGTGTTCAGCCCGGTCTACGATTTCGCCGGCGAGGATCAGCTCCTGCTCAGCTTCCACATCTGGCGCGGCACCGAGGCCGGCTTCGACGGCGTGCGCGTGCAGATCCAGGAAGGCGGCACCTGGTATCCCCTCGCGCCGGTCACGGGCTACACCGACATCCTGCTCGGCGGGCTCGGCAACGCGCCCGGCTGGTCGGGCACGAGCAGCGGCTGGGAGCCGGTGGTCTTCGTGCTCACCGAGCACTTGAGCGCGGCGACGCGCTTCCGCCTCGACTTCGGCTCGGACGGCGGCGTCACGGGCGACGGCTTCTGGTTCGACGATTGGAGCCTCTTCGCGGGCAGCATCGTCACGGCCGCGCCCGAGGGGGCGCCGGCGGCGTCGGCGCAGCTCGCCGCCTGGCCCAACCCCTTCAACCCCGCCACGACGATCGCCTGGTCCCTGCCGGCCCCCGGTGCGCTGCGCCTCGAAGTGCTGGACGCGAGCGGGCGCCGCGTCGCCCTGCTCCACGACGGTCCCGCGGCCGCCGGCGGGGGCAGCCTGCGCTGGACGGGCCGCGACAGCCAAGGTCGGGCGCTGCCCAGTGGGATCTACTTCGTGCGCCTGGAGTCGGGGGTCTACGCAGCGAGTGAGAAGCTGATCTTGATCAAATAGCCGTCGCAGCGCGGCTCCCGCGCTTGGCGCTGGCGCCGAGCAGTGTTCTCTGCGATGCTGAGGGCGACCCCGTCGCCCGAGGTATCGCCATGTCCACTGCCCCCGCGCTCGCCGATCTGCGGGCGCGCTTCCTCGACTACAAGCGTCTCGCCGAGCGCGCCCTCGAGCGCCTGGGCGAGGAGGACTTCTTCCGCAGTCTGGACTGGGAGTCCAACAGCCCAGCGCTCCTCGTGAAGCACCTGGCCGGCAATCTCCGCTCCCGCTACACGGACTTCCTCACCAGCGACGGCGACAAGCCGGATCGCCGGCGCGACCTGGAGTTTCAGCGCGAGCCCGACGACACCCGCGAATCGCTGATGGCCGCCTGGGCCGAAGGCTGGCGGCGCCTGGAGTTGGCGCTGGACGCGCTCGCGCCCGGCGATCTCGACCGCCGGGTGACCATCCGCGGTGAGCCCTACAGCGTCGAGAACGCCCTGCGCCGCAGCCTGGCCCACACGGCCTACCATGTCGGGCAGCTCGTGCTGCTCGCCAAGCACTACTCGGCAGGGAGCTGGCTCTCGCTCAGCATCCCCCGCGGGGCCTCGGAGCCCTACAGCAAGGAGATCCGCGACAAGTTCCGCGACCCGTGCTAGGGTGCCCGCGTTCGCTCGAGTCCCGCGGGGGTGTGCATGTTCGAGAGGCTGGACGCCGCGGCGCGTCTGCTCCTGGGCCGCGGCCGGGCCGCCGCCCTGATCGTCCTCACGTTCTGGCTGCCCGGCAACCTGTTGCTCAGCTACCTGACGGGGCCGCTCGGCTGGGAGGAGCTCTCGCCGAAGCTGCTTCTCGTCGGGCTGGCCTACGATCTGCTCAGCGCGCCGCTCACCGTGGGCGCGCTCTTTGCGCTGATGCGCGAGTCGCTCTACGGCGGCGAGGCCGGCTACCGCGGCGCGATCGCGGCGGCCTGGGGACGCTACGGCCTGCTCTTCGCGAACCGCCTGATCATCCAGGTTCTCGTCGGCGCCGGGCTCGTGCTCTTCATCGTGCCGGGTCTGTGGCTGATGGCGCGCTGGGCGCTGGCCGACGCCGCGGTGCTCTTCGAGGGCCTGAGCCCGGGCGAGGCGCGGACGCGCAGCCTCGCGCTCACCGAGGGCAGGCGCCTGGAGCTGCTCGCCGCCTGGCAGCTGCCCGTGATCGCGGTGCTCGGTCTGAGCTGGTGGGTGAACCTGCGCTTCGGCGCCGCGCTGGCCGGCCAGTGGTGGGTCGTGGGTCTCGTCAACTGCGTCTGGGACCTGCTGCTCGCCTTCCCGGTGGCCCTGCTGTTCATCTACTACGCCCAGGCGCGGGTCCGGGAGGCGGCGGCGCGGGCCGGCGAGACGCTCGCATGAGCGCGGCAGGCGACTCGCGGCAGTCGGCGGCGCTCTTCGTCTACACGCTGCCCGGCGGCTGGCGGGTGCTGGCCGGCAAGACCGACGCCGACAACGAGCGGCTCAGCCTCGAGATCGCCCGGCCCCGCGACTGGTGGTTCCACGTGCGGGGGATGCCGGGTAGCCACGTGCTGCTCCAGGTGGGAGACGCCGGCGAGGAGCCGCCCCGCGCGGCGCTCGAGGCTGCAGCCGCCGTGGCCGCCTGGCACAGCAAGGCGCGCGCGGGCGGCACGGTGGCCGTCTCGGGCACGCTCGCGCAGTTCGTGACGAAGCCGCGCGGCGCGCCGCGGGGCACGGTCGCGATCCGCAAGGAACGCGTCTTCAAGGTGCGCCCGGCGCTGCCGCCGGCCGCAGAGAGCGCGCCCTGAGCGCGCAAGGAGTCCCGCGATGATCGAAGCCTCGCCCTACCGCGTGCCCTTCGACGGCCGCTTCGACGCGCGCCGCCAGCCGACGAGGCCGCCCGCCGACGCGCCCGGCAGCAAGGCCTGTCGCGAGGCGCTGGCGCAGCAGGTGAGCGAGCTCGTCGCGCTGCAGCAGCTCCTGTATGCCGAGGGCCGCCACGCGCTGCTGCTCATCTTCCAGGCCCTGGACGCGGCCGGCAAGGACAGCACGATCCGCCACCTGCTCAGTGGCGTCAATCCGGCGGGCTGCCGCGTCATCAGCTTCAAGCGGCCCAGCGCCGAGGAGCTGGCGCACGATTTCCTCTGGCGCTGCGCCTGCCGCCTGCCCGAGCGCGGCGTGATCGGCGTGTTCAACCGCAGCTACTACGAGGAGGTGCTCGTGGTGCGGGTGCACCCGGAGTTCCTCGACGCGCAGAGGCTGCCGCGCGCGCTGCCGCTCGCCGAGCTCTGGCAGGAGCGCTACGCCTCGATCCGCGAGCACGAGCAGCACCTGGCGCGCAACGGCACGATGGTGCTGAAGTTCTGGCTCAACGTGTCGCGCGCGGAGCAGCGCAAGCGGCTGCTCGATCGCCTCGAGAAGCCGCAGAAGCACTGGAAGTTCGACCCGGGCGACCTCGCCGAGCGCCAGCGCTGGGACGACTACCTCGACGCCTTCGGCGAGGCCCTCGCCGCCACCAGCCGCCCCTGGGCGCCCTGGTACGCGATTCCGGCCGACGACCAGCCCTTCGCCCGCCTGGCCGTGGCGGAGATCGTCGTCTCCGCGCTGAAGCGCATGCGACTGAGCTACCCCGAGCTGCCGGAAAGGGACAGGGCCGAGCTGCCGGCGCTGCGCCGGGCGCTGGAGGCCGACGGCTAGACCGCGATTCGCCTGGGCGCTGCGGCAGTGCCGTGCTAGGCTGCCGCGCCAAGCAAATCCGCGGAGGCAGCATGGCGCGCGTGGTGGTTCTCGTCGGCGGCCGCTCGAGCGAGCGGGCGATCAGCCTCAAGACGGGTCTGGCCGTGGCCGGCGCCTTCGAGCGCCTGGGCTGGGACCTGCGCCTCCTGGACACCGGTCGCCCGGCACTGCCCGCCCTGCCCCTGGCCGAGTTCAGGGCCCTGCCCGAGCTCGGCGCCCCGGACGCCGCGCCGCCGGCGGCCGGCCGCGAGGCGGGTCTGCCCGCTCCCCAGGCTCTCACCCAGGCGCTGGCGCCGCGGCCGGGGAGCGCCTGGCAGCCGGATCTGGTCTTCATCGCCCTGCACGGCGGCAGTGGCGAGGACGGCACCGTCCAGGCCCTGCTCGACTGGCTGGGCCTGCCCTACACGGGCTGCGGGATGGCGGCCAGCGCCCTCGCCATGGACAAGTGGCGCAGCAAGATGCTCCTGCGCGACGGGGGGCTCGCCGTGCCGCCCGGCTACCTCGTCGAGGTGCCGCCCCCGCGGCTCGCCGATCCGGCCTATCCCGAGGAGCTGGCCAGACGCCTGGAGGCCGACCCCGGTTGGCCGGCCGTGATCAAGCCGAATCGGGAGGGCTCCAGCGTGGGGCTCGCCGTGCTGGCGAGCCGCGCCGAGGCGCTCGCCGAGCTGCCCGGCGTGCTGGCGGTCTCGGGGGAGCTGCTCGTCGAAGCTTTCATCCCCGGTCGGGAGCTGACGGTCGCTGTGCTGGGGGGGCAGGCCCTGCCCCTCGTCGAGATCCTGCCGACCAGCGGCCTCTACGATTATCAGCACAAGTACGAGAAGGGGCGCACCCGCTACGTCTGCCCGGCCGAGCTGCCGCCCGCGCTCGCCGCGCGGGTCCAGGCCGACGCCCTCAAGGCCTGGCAGCTCCTCGGCTGCCGGCACCTCGCGCGCGTGGACTTCCGCCTCGCCGCGGACGGCACGCCCTACTGCCTCGAGGTCAACACCATCCCCGGCATGACGGAGACGAGCCTCTTCCCGATGGCGGCCGCGGCCGCCGGCCTTGACTTCCCCGCACTGGTGGCGGAGATTGCTCGTCTCGCCCTGGCCGACGCCGCACGGCGCGCGGCCGCCGCCGCTCCTGACGAGCGGGGGCAGACTCCGGCCTAGATTCCGCGGAGCGCTCGTGAAGGCCCTCTATGGCGTCATCCACCTGCCGGCCCTGCCGGGCAGCCCGGAGAGCCGCCTGAGCCTCGAGGCCATCGAGGCGCGGGCGCTGCGGGATGCCCGCGCCTATGCCCGGGCCGGCTTCGACGGCCTGGTGGTCGAGAACTTCGGCGACCGGCCCTTCTGGCCCGATCGCGTGGGGCCGGAAACCGTGGCCGCGATGACCCGGCTCGCGCGGGCCCTGCGCCTGGACCAGCCCGGCCTGGCCTTGGGCGTGAACGTCCTGCGCAACGACGGCGAGGCCGCCCTCGCCGTAGCCCAGGCCGCCGAGGCCGATTTCATCCGGGTCAACGTGCTCAGCGGCGTCTCGCTGAGCGACCAGGGCACGCTCGAGGGGCGGGCGGCCGCCATCCTGCGCCTGCGCCGCGCCCTGGAGAGCAGCGTGCGGATCTTCGCCGATGTCGACGTGAAGCACGCCGTGATGGGGGCGCATCGGGACCCCCTGCACCAGGCCGAGGACCTCGTGGAACGAGCGGGGGCGGATGCCCTGCTCGTCTCGGGTCGGGCGACCGGGAGCGCGCCGGAGGGGACGCTGGTCGAGCGCCTCGCGGAGCGCTTCCCCGGCCTGCCGATCCTCGTCGGCAGCGGCCTCGACGCCGAGAACGCGCCGCGCCTGCTCGCTCGGGCTGCCGGGGCCCTGGTCGGCACGGCGGTCAAGCAGGGCCGGCAGACCGGCAACCCCGTCGACCCGGCGGTGGCCGCCGCGCTGGTCGCCGCCGTGCGCGCGCTTGCGCCCGGCGACGGGCCGAGCGGCCGCCCCGCCCACTAGGAGACCACGATGGCCCTGCGCGTCTACGACCCCATCCGCAAGGCGAAGCTCCCCTTCACGCCGGTGGTGCCGGGCAAGGTGGGCATGTACGTCTGCGGGATGACGGTGCAGGGCGAGCCGCACCTGGGTCACATGCTCGCGGCGCTCACGGGGGACATGGTTCGCCGCTATCTGGAGTTCTCCGGCTACTCGGTGACGCTCGTGCAGAACTTCACCGATATCGACGAGAAGATCCTGGCGCGCGCGGCCGAGGAGGGCCTGCCCTACACGGCCATCGCCCAGCGGAACATCGACCTCTATAAGGAGCAGGCGCGGGCGCTGAACATCCTGGACGCGACGGTCTTCCCCCGGGCCACCGAGCACATCCCCGAGATGCTGGTGCTGATCCAGGAGCTGATCGGGCGCGGGCACGCCTACGATGCCGTCGATGCCGTCTACTTCGACGTGCGCTCCTACGCGGACTACGGCCGGCTCTCGGGCCGGCGCGTGGACGAGCTCTACAGCGGCGTCCGCGTCGAGGTGGCCGAAGGCAAGCGCGACGAGCTGGACTTCGCCCTCTGGAAGAAGGTGCCCCGGGAAGAGCCGGGCTTCGCGAGCCCCTGGGGCTGGGGCCGGCCGGGCTGGCACATCGAGTGCTCGGCGATGTCCACCAAGTACTGCGGCCAGACCCTGGACTTCCACGGCGGCGGCCTGGATCTGAAGTTCCCCCACCACGAGAACGAGCGGGCCCAGTCGGAGGCGGCGAGCGGGCAGCCTTTCGTCAACTTCTGGCTGCACAATGGCCTGGTGACCGTGGGCGGAGAGAAGATGTCCAAGAGCCTGGGCAACTACACCTCCGTGGCCGAGCTGCTCGAAACCTGGGACCCCGAGGTGATTCGCTTCTACCTGCTCTCCACGCACTTCCGCAGCCGGGCGGAGTTCGAGCCCGTCCAGCTCGAGCGGGCCAAGGGCGGCCTGGACCGGATCCGCGAGTTCAGCCTGGCCCTGCACGAGCGCCTCGCCGCGGCGCCGACGGCCCTCGAGGCCAGCTCCCCGGCCAGCGCCGCCCTGGCCCGGGCCGCCGCCCAGGCCCTGGAGCGCTGGCGGGAGGCGATGGACGACGATTTCAACAGCGGGGGCGCCCTCGGCCACCTCTTCGAGCTGGTGCGGGAGTTCAACCGCCTGGCCGACGAGGACGACCCCGGTCTGCGGGCGGACGGGGCGGCGCTGGCGGCGGCCCGGGACGCCCTGGCGACGATGGCCGGCGTCCTCGGGCTCTTCCGGGAGGGGCTGCCGCGGGAGCGCCGGCTGGCCATTGCACCGGGGGTGCTCGAACTCCAGGCGGCCCGCGACGCGGCGCGAGCCGCCCGGAACTGGGCGGAGGCGGACCGCCTCCGGGGGGCGATCCAGGCGGCCGGCTACCAGGTCCTGGACGGGCCCGAGGGCTCCCAGCTCCGGCCGCTCTGACCGGCGACAAGGGGGCCCGTCCCCCGGGGGCCGCAGCCAGAAAGCCCTTGACAATCCGGGGTTACGCGCCTATCATGCCGCTTCGGCAATTTCTCTGCACAAACGGGCGGCGAACCACTCTCATCATTCGACCAATGCAGGCCAGCTGGGTCTCCCTGTGCGCGAGCAGGGGCAGCCGGCTGGATTGCGTGCCCACCTGCGCAGAGGGCCTGCCGCCGAGGCTGGTGTAGCTCAATCGGTAGAGCGCCTCACTTGTAATGAGGGGGTTGGGGGTTCAAGTCCTCTCACCAGCTCCTCGGTCGGATGCGGAGGGGTTCCCGAGCGGCCAAAGGGAACAGTCTGTAAAACTGTCGGCGACGCCTTCGGAGGTTCGAATCCTCCCCCCTCCACCCGACAGACGCCGGTGCAGGCCGGGCTGTGTTTAGGCGGGAATAGCTCAGCTGGCTAGAGCATCAGCCTTCCAAGCTGAGGGTCGCGGGTTCGAATCCCGTTTCCCGCTCCGTACCGGGATCGCGCGCCCAGATAGCTCAGTCGGTAGAGCACATCCTTGGTAAGGATGAGGTCGTCGGTTCGATTCCGATTCTGGGCTCCTCACCGAGCCGCACGGCAGCTGCCGTTTGAGTCGAGCAAGGCCACAGTGCCGTCAGGAGGTTGATTCACAATGGCGAAGGAGAAGTTCGAGCGTACCAAGCCGCACGTGAACGTGGGGACGATTGGCCACGTGGATCACGGCAAGACGACGCTGACGGCGGCGATCACGCAGCGGCAGGCTCAGAAGAAGCTGGCGGTGTTCACGCCCTTCGATCAGATCGACAAGGCGCCGGAGGAGCGGGAGCGGGGGATCACGATCGCGACGGCGCACGTGGAGTACCAGTCGGTGAAGCGGCACTACGCGCACGTGGACTGTCCGGGTCACGCGGACTACGTGAAGAACATGATCACGGGTGCGGCGCAGATGGACGGGGCGGTTCTGGTGGTGAGCGCGGCGGACGGCCCGATGCCGCAGACGCGCGAGCACGTGCTCTTGGCGCGGCAGGTGAACGTGCCGAGCATGCTGGTCTTCATGAACAAGGTGGACATGGTGGACGATCCGGAGCTCCTGGACCTGGTGGAGCTGGAGATCCGGGAGCTGTTGACGGAGTACAACTTTCCTGGGGACGAGACGCCGATCATCCGTGGCAGCGCGCTGCGGGCGATGGAGAATCCGGGCAACGAGGCGGACCAGAAGTGCATCGACGAGCTGATCGAGGCGATCGACAGTTTCGTTCCGGAGCCGGTGCGGGAGACGGACAAGCCGTTCCTGATGCCGATCGAGGACGTGTTCTCGATCACGGGCCGGGGGACGGTGGGGACGGGTCGCGTTGAGCGGGGGAAGGTGAAGGTGGGCGACAAGGTGGAGCGGATCGGGATCCGCGACACGATGTCGACGACGGTGACGGGGGTGGAGATGTTCCGGAAGATCCTGGACGACGCGCAGGCGGGGGACAACGTGGGGCTGCTGCTGCGGGGGATCAACAAGGAAGACCTGGAGCGGGGGATGGTGCTGGCGGCGCCGGGGAGCGTGACGCCGCACACGAAGTTCGAGGGCGAGGTCTACAAAATGACGAAGGAGGAGGGGGGCCGTCACACGCCGTTCTTCAACGGGTACCGGCCGCAGTTCTACTTCCGGACGACGGACGTGACGGGGGTGGCGGAGCTGCCGGAGGGGACGGAGATGGTGATGCCGGGCGACAACATCAAGATGAAGATCGAGCTGATCACGCCGATCGCGATGGAGGAGAACCTGCGCTTCGCCATCCGCGAGGGCGGCCGGACCGTCGGCGCCGGCGTCGTGACCAAGATCTACGAGTAGTCCTGCCGCGGCGCCGCCTCCGCACGGGGGCGGCGATGGGGCCCAGGGGGAACCGACATGCGAGAGATCATCAAGCTGCGCTGCAGCGAGTGCAAGAAGACCTGGTACACGACGATGAAGAACAAGCGTCTGCACCCCGACCGCATCGAGCAGAAGAAGTACTGCCCGCGCGACCGGAAGCACACGATGTTCAAGGAAGCCCGGTAGGGTTCCCACAGGCCAGTAGCTCTAATGGTAGAGCATCGGTCTCCAAAACCGAGGGTTGGGGGTTCGAGTCCCTCCTGGCCTGCCTGAGCGGGGGCGGGTCTCGGTAGGTGAGAAAGGCGAGCAAGCGATGATCGAGCGGATTCGGACCTATCTGCGGGAAGTCTGGCTGGAGATGGGCAAGGTGACCTGGCCCACCCGCGACGAGCTCAAGGAGAGCACGCTGGTGGTGATCGTCGCCTCGATCATCGTCACGGCCTTCATCTTCGTCATCGACCGCATCCTCGATTCGGGGCTCAGCGGTCTGATCCGACTCCTCAGCTAGCCCGACGAGAAGAGCGAGCCATGCGGGAAGAGCACAAGCCAGGGGAGAGCGCGGCGGCAGCGGGCGAGGCCCACGAGCCCGTCGTGAATCCCTTCCAGGCGGGGGCGGCCCCGACCGAGGCGCCCGAGCTGCCCGAGGCGGAGACCTCTGCTCAGGCGCCGGCGACGGCCGAGGCGGCCGGCGCCCGCAATCCGCGCCTGAAGTGGTACGCCGTGCACACCTATTCGGGCCACGAGAACAAGGTGCGCAGCAACCTGCTCAAGCGCGTCCAGGTGGAGGGACTCGAGGACAAGTTCGGGCAGGTCCTCGTCCCCACCGAAGAAGTGACCGAGATGAAGCAGGGGAAGAAGACGGTCTCGAGCCGCAAGTACTTCCCCAGCTACATCCTCGTCGAGATGGAGATGAGCGACGAGGCCTACCACCTCGTCAACCAGATCAGCGGCGTGACGCGCTTCGTCGGGCTCGACCCGCGCGACAGCAGCAAGCGCCCGGTGCCCCTCAGGCCCCACGAGGTGGACCGCATCCTCGGCCGGATCGAGCGGCCCCAGGAGCACAGGGTCACCGAGATTCCCTACCGGGTGGGAGACCACATCCACGTCATCGACGGGCCCTTCAGCGAGTTCAACGGCGTCGTCGACGACGTCAACGAGGAGCGCGGGACCCTGAAGGTCATGGTGACCATCTTCGGGCGCGAGACGCCCGTGGAGCTGGACTTCCTTCAGGTGGAGCCCATCTAGACCCGCGGCACCGCCGCCCAGGCGCGCCGCAGGGCGCAGGAGCAGAGGCAATGGCCAAGACCAAGAAGAAGATCGTTGCGCAGGTGAAGATCCAGATCAAGGGCGCGCAAGCCAACCCGGCGCCGCCCGTCGGGCCCGCCCTGGGTCAGCACCAGGTGAACATCATGGAGTTCTGCAAGGCGTTCAACGCCCAGACGCAGAACGCGCAGGGCATGGTCATCCCTGTCGTCATCACCGTCTATGGCGACCGCAGTTTCACCTTCATCACGAAGACGCCGCCGGCGGCGGTGCTTCTCATGCGGGCCGCCAAGCTCGAGAAGGGGTCGGGAGAGCCCAACCGCAACAAGGTCGGCAAGGTCACTCCCGCCCAGGTTCGCGAGATCGCCGAATTGAAGGCGCCGGACCTGAACGCCGCGGACATCGACGCGGCGATCGCCATGATCGCGGGCACCGCCCGCAGCATGGGGATCGCGGTCAAGGGTTAGCCTTCGATCGCCGGGGTGCCTGGGCCTTCCAGCGAGGGGGAAGGCAAGCTTCTCCAGCTCCCGGTCCCGATAGCCCTCTTCGACATCAACCGTTCGCATTGCTGCTGAGCTGATCGTGAGGACTTTACGATGAACCGTGGGAAGAACTACCGCGAAGCCGCTTCGCTCCGGCCGTCGGACGCGGCGTACTCCATCGCTGCGGCGGTGGGTTTGGTCAAGCAGATGGCCAAGGCCAAGTACGACGAGACGGTGGAGGTCTCCGCGCGGTTGGGCGTCAACCCCCGGCACGCGGACCAGATGGTCCGCGGCACCGTCGTCCTGCCCAACGGCACCGGCCGCACGGTCCGGGTGCTGGCCCTCGTCAAGGGCGAGCATGCCGAGGCCGCCAAGGCCGCCGGCGCCGATCTCGTCGGCGCCGACGAATACCTGGAGAAGATCCAGGGCGGCTGGGCCGACACCGACGTCATCATTACGACGCCGGACATGATGAAGGACGTGGGCAAGCTGGGCAAGATTCTCGGTCCGCGCGGCCTCATGCCGAACCCGAAGAGCGGCACGGTCACGACCGACGTGGCCAAGGCCGTTCGGGAGGTGAAGGCGGGCAAGGTGGAGTACCGCATCGACAAGGGATCGAACATCCACGTCCCCGTCGGCAAGGTCTCCTTCCAGGGCCCTCAGCTCGAGGAGAACGTGCGTACGCTCATCCACGAGCTGTTTCGCGTCAAGCCCGCGTCGGCGAAGGGCAAGTACCTGCGCTCGGCCTACCTCTGTTCGACCCATGGCCCGGCCGTGAAGTTGGACGAGGCCGAGCTGGGTGCTCTCAGCTAGTCACCGCTTGAGATCAGGAGGGGCACCATGCCCAGTCCGAAGAAAGTCGCCCTCGTCGACACGCTGACGGAGGATCTGCAGTCCGCCGCCACCATCGTCCTGAGCGACTTTTCGGGAATCAACGTCGAGGAGATCTCCGAGCTGCGCCGGCGTTGCCGGGCTTCTGGCGTCAAGTTTCGCGTCGTCAAGAACACCCTGGTGAACCGCGCCGTGGAGGGGACCGCAAAGGAAGCGTTGGGCACGCATTTCGGGGGGCCGACCGCCATCGCCTACAGCGAGGATCTGGTCGCCCCAGCCCGCGTGCTCAAGGAATACGCCAAGGAGTTTGGAAAGCTCGAGCTGAAGGCCGGGTTCGTGGATGGGCAGGTCGTCGACGCCGCCGGTGTGCAGGCGCTGGCCGACCTGCCGGGTCGCGAGCAGCTGCTCGCCCAGGTCGTCGGGACCGTGCAGGCCCCGCTCGGCAGTCTGGTGCGCACGCTGAACGCGACCATCGCGGGACTGGTCAATGCTCTGGACCAGATCGCCAAGCAGAAGGGCGCGGCCGCCTGAGGGCGGGCGCCAGACCGCAACACCCGGCATTCGTTCGGATAACACAGGAGTCAGTCATGTCGCAGAAGGTCGACCAGATCGTCAGCCAGGTTTCCGAGCTCACCGTGCTCGAGCTCTCCACCCTGGTCAAGGCGCTCGAGGAGAAGTTCGGTGTGACCGCCGCCGCACCGATGATGGCGATGGCCGCCATGCCCGGCGCCGGCGCCGCCGCGGCTGCCGAGGTCGAGGAGAAGACGGAGTTCGACGTCATCCTCAGCACCGCCGGAGACAAGAAGATCCAGGTCATCAAGGTCGTTCGGGCCCTCACCGGCCTCGGCCTGAAGGAGGCGAAGGACCTCGTCGACGGCGCGCCGAAGCCCGTCAAGGAGGGCGTCTCCAAGGAAGAGGCGATGAGCATGAAGGCTCAGCTCGAGGAAGTCGGAGGTGTGGTTGAGCTCAAGTAGCTTGCCCACCCGCACGCCCGTTCGCAGCTCTGATCGGTGCCCGGCGCGCAGGCGCACCCCGGGCACCGGTCTGTCTTTTCCCATCCTGCTCTCGGGAGGCCGCTCGTGAGTGTTCCCACTCAGCTGCCGAAGCGCGACTACGCCAAGATCCAGCCGGTGATCGACATCCCCGACCTGCTCGAGGTCCAGATCGCGAGCTTCGAGGATTTCCTGCAGACGCGGATGCCGCCGCGCCAGCGGGAGAACAAGGGGCTGGAGGGCGTCTTCCACTCGATCTTCCCGATCGAGTCGAGCCGGGGCGACTTCATCCTCGAGTATCTCGAGTACGCGGTCGGCGAGCCGAAGTACTCCGTCGACGAGTGCCAGGAGCGCGACCTCACCTTCGTCGCCCCGCTGAAGGCCAAGCTGCGCCTCATCGTCAAGGAGGCCGAGGAAGTCGAGGGCGAGCGGCGGGTGAAGGACATCGTCGAGGCCGAGGTCTACCTGGGCGAGCTGCCCCTGATCACCAGCAAGGGCACCTTCATCATCAACGGCGCCGAGCGCGTGATCGTCAGCCAGCTGCACCGCTCGCCCGGCGTCTTCTTCAGCGACAGCGTCCACCCCAACGGCAAGCGCCTGTTCAGCGCCCGCATCATCCCCTACCGCGGATCCTGGGTGGAGTTCACGACGGACATCAACGACACGATGTTCGTCCACATCGACCGCAAGAAGAAGCTGCCGGTGACGACCCTGCTGCGCGCGATCGGCTTCGCCAGCGACGCCCGCCTGCTCAAGGCCTTCTGCACCGGTGAGGCGATCAACCTCGCCAAGCGGCCGGCCAAGTCGGACACCGAGGCGATCGACCGCATCCTCGTCGCGCCGGTGGTCAACCCGGAGACGGGCGAGATCATCGCCGAGGCCGGCACGACGCTCACCGAGGCGCTGCTGACGGTGATGCGCCAGGCGAAGGTCTACGACGTCGAGGTGCTGGCGCGCGCCGAAGACGTGCACGGCAACATCATCCTGAACACGATCGCCAAGGACCCGACCAAGTCGGAAGAGGACGCGCTCAAGTACATCTACAACCTGCTGCGTCCCGGCGATCCGCCGAACATGGAAACGGCGCGCGCCCTGCTCGACCGCCTCTTCTTCAACGAGAAGCGCTACGACCTCGCCGGCGTCGGCCGCTACAAGATGAACACGCGGCTCGGCCTCAAGGTGCCGATCACGACCACCGTGCTGACGCCGACGGACTTCGTGGCGGTGATCGCCTACCTGCTCGACATCAAGGCCGAGCAGGGCCACGTCGACGACATCGACCACCTCGGCAACCGCCGCGTGCGCTCGGTGGGCGAGCTGCTGAGCAACCAGTTCAGCCTCGGCCTCTCGCGCATGGCGCGCATCATCCGGGAGCGGATGGCTCTCCAAGATGGCGAGAGCATCACGCCGGGCGACCTGGTCAACGCGCGCACGATCAGCGCGGTGATCCAGTCCTTCTTCGGCAGCAGCCAGCTCTCGCAGTTCATGGACCAGACCAACCCGCTCTCGGAGCTGACGCACAAGCGCCGCCTGTCCGCCCTCGGCCCCGGCGGCCTCACGCGCGAGCGCGCCGGCTTCGAGGTGCGTGACGTGCACTACACGCACTACGGCCGCATGTGCCCGATCGAGACGCCGGAAGGCCCGAACATCGGTCTCATCACCAGCCTGTCCACCTACGCGCGCATCAACCCCTTCGGCTTCCTGGAGACGCCCTACCGCAAGGTGGACACCGGGCGCGTCACGGACGAGATCGTGTATCTGAGCGCCGACGAGGAGGACCGGGCGGTGATCGCGCAGGCGAACGCACCGCTGGACGGCCGCGGCCGTTTCGTCAGCCCCGAGGTGCTCTCGCGCAACAAGGGCGAGTTCCCGATGTCCCGCCCGGAGGAAGTGGACTTCATGGACATCGCGCCCGCGCAGCTCGTGAGCGCGGCGGCGAGCCTGATTCCCTTCCTCGAGCACGACGACGCGAACCGCGCCCTGATGGGCTGCAACATGCAGCGCCAGGCCGTGCCGCTCCTGCGCTGCGAGCCGCCCTTCGTGGGCACCGGCATGGAGGAGCGCATCGCGCGCGACAGCCAGGCGATCGTCATCGCGCGGCGCGCGGGCAGCGTCGTCAGCGTGACCGGCGAGCGCATCATCGTGCAGCCGGCGCGCGGGCGCGCCACCGACCTCGAGGACTTCTCCGAGTTCGAGGGGCAGGACGTCTACAACCTGCAGAAGTTCCACCGCTCGAACCAGGACACCTGCGTGAACCAGAAGTCGATCGTGAAGGTCGGCGACAAGGTGCGTGCCGACCAGGTGCTGGCCGACGGCCCGGCCACCGCGGGGGGCGAGCTGGCGCTGGGCGTCAACACGCTCGTCGCCTTCATGCCCTGGGGCGGCTACAACTACGAGGACGCCATCCTCCTCAGCGAGCGCCTGGTCAAGGACGACAGCTTCACCTCGATCCACATCGAGGAGTTCGAGTGCCAGGTGCGGGAGATCAAGGCGGGCCGCGAGGAGATCACGCGCGAGCTGCCGAACGTCGGCGAGGACTCGCTGAAGAACCTCGACGAGCACGGGATCATCCGCGTCGGCGCCCGCGTGAAGCCGGGCGACATCCTGGTCGGCAAGGTCACGCCCAAGGGCGAGACCGAGCTCTCCCCGGAGGAGCGCCTGCTGCGCGCCATCTTCGGCGACAAGGCCGGCGACGTCCGCAACGCCAGCCTGAAGGCGCCGCCGGGCATGGACGGCATCGTCGTCGACGTCAAGGTCTTCTCCCGCAAGGAGCGCGGCGACAGCACGCGCATGGAGGAGAAGCGGCGCGTCGAGCGCCTGCGCCGCCGGGCCAAGGAGGAGCGCAAGCGCATCCTCGGCCTGCGCGACGGCCGCCTGCGCGAGCTGATGATCGGCCAGACCAGCCAGAAGCTCGTCAACGCGGAGACGGGCGAGGTCGTCCTGCGCGACGGCCGCAAGATCAACGAGGCGTTGCTGGCGGAGCTGGACCTCGACGGCCTGCACTGGGGCCTGCCCATCGTCAAGGACCTCGCCACCGACAAGAAGATCAAGCGTCTGATGGACGCCGCCGCGCGCGCGCTCCAGAAGGTGGACCAGGAGCTGGAGAAGGAGAAGGAGCGCGTCGAGATGGGCGACGAGCTGCCGCCCGGCGTGATCCAGCTCGTCAAGGTGCTCGTCGCGCGCAAGCGCAAGCTGTCGGTGGGCGACAAGATGGCCGGCCGTCACGGCAACAAGGGCGTCATCGCCAAGATCCTCCCCGAGGAGGACATGCCCTACCTGCCGGATGGCACGCCGGTCGAGATCGTGCTCAACCCGCTGGGCGTGCCCAGCCGCATGAACGTCGGCCAGGTGCTGGAGACGCACCTCGGCTGGGCGGCCAAGGTGCTCGGCTTCCATGCCCAGACCGAGGTCTTCAATGGCGCCGTCGAGCGCGAGGTGAAGGCCGCCCTCCGCGAGGCCGGCCTCGACGGAGACGGCAAGACCGTCCTCTACGACGGCCGCACGGGCGAGCCCTTCCACGAGCGCGTGATGGTCGGCTACATCTACATGATGAAGCTCTCGCATCTCGTCGACGACAAGATCCACGCGCGGAGCATCGGCCCCTACAGCCTCGTCACCCAGCAGCCGCTGGGCGGCAAGGCCCAGTTCGGCGGCCAGCGCTTCGGCGAGATGGAGGTCTGGGCCCTGGAGGCCTACGGCGCCGCGCACACGCTGCAGGAGCTGCTCACGGTCAAGAGCGATGACGTGGCGGGCCGCAGCGCCATCTACGAGGCGATCGTCAAGGGCGAGAATCCCGCCAAGCCGGGCGTGCCCGAGTCTTTCAACGTGCTCGTCAAGGAGCTGCAGGCGCTCTGTCTCGACGTCCAACTCGATACGGCCAGCTCGTCGACTTGATGTCCAGCCGCCCGGCGCGCAGCGCGCCGGCAGGAGGTTAGCGTGTTCCTCAGCTTCCGCCATCGGGAGACCGAAACGCCGGATTTCAAGGCGATCAAGATCTCGCTCGCGAGCCCGGAGGCGATCCGCCAGTGGAGCTTCGGCGAGGTCACCAAGCCGGAGACGATCAACTACCGCTCCTTCAAGCCCGAGAAGAACGGCCTCTTCTGCGAGAAGATCTTCGGGCCGGTCAAGGACTGGGAGTGCGCCTGCGGCAAGTACAAGCGGATCCGCTACCGCGGCGTCATCTGCGACCGCTGCGGCGTCGAGGTCACGCTCTCGCGCGTGCGCCGCGAGCGCATGGGGCACATCGAGCTGGCAGTGCCGGTCGCGCACATCTGGTTCTTCAAGGGTCTGCCCAGCCGCATCGGCCACCTGCTCGGCATGACGATCAAGGACCTCGAGCGGATCATCTACTACGAGTCCTACCTGGTGATCGATCCGGGCAACACGACGCTGGCCGAGCACGAGCTGATCAGCGAGGAGCGCTACTACGATCTCCTCGACGAGGGCTTCGAGTTCGAGGCCAAGATGGGCGCCGAGGCGATCGAGAACCTCCTGCACAAGCTGCACCTGGACGAGCTGTCCATCGAGCTGCGCGACCAGATCGCCACCGAGACCTCGCAGCAGCGCAAGCAGGAGGCGCTCAAGCGCCTGCGCGTCGTCGAGGCCTTCCGCAATTCGGGCGGCAACAAGCCGGAGTGGATGGTCCTCCACGTCGTGCCCGTGCTGCCGCCGGACCTGCGCCCGCTGGTGCCGCTCGAGGGCGGCCGCTTCGCGACCAGCGACCTCAACGACCTCTACCGGCGCATCATCAACCGCAACAACCGCCTGAAGAAGCTGATGGAGATCAAGGCGCCCGAGGTCATCCTGCGCAACGAGAAGCGCATGCTCCAGGAGGCCGTCGACGCCCTCTTCGACAACAGCCGCCGCAGCCGCGCCGTGCGCGGTCACGGCAACCGGCCGCTGAAAAGCCTGAGCGACATGCTCAAGGGCAAGCAGGGCCGCTTCCGCCAGAACCTGCTGGGCAAGCGCGTCGACTACAGCGGCCGCTCGGTGATCGTCGTCGGCCCGGAGCTGAAGCTGCACGAGTGCGGACTGCCCAAGAGCATGGCCCTGGAGCTGTTCAAGCCCTTCATCATCCGCAAGCTGGAGGAGAAGGGCTACGTGCAGACCGTCAAGAGCGCCAAGAAGCTCGTCGAGCGCGAGCGGCCCGAGGTCTGGGACATTCTCGAGGAGATCATCAAGGACCACCCGGTGCTGCTCAATCGTGCCCCCACCCTGCACCGGCTGGGCATCCAGGCTTTCCAGCCGGTGCTCGTCGAGGGCAAGGCGATCCGTCTGCACCCGCTGGTCTGCCAGGCCTTCAACGCGGACTTCGACGGCGATCAGATGGCCGTGCACGTGCCGCTCTCCTTCGAGGCGCAGCTCGAGAGCCGCGTGCTGATGCTCTCGGCCAACAACCTGCTGCTGCCCTCGAACGGCAAGCCGGTGGCGACGCCGCACCAGGAGCAGGTGCTGGGCTGCTACTACCTGACGAAGGGCCGGCGGGGCGCGCGCGGGGAAGGTCTGCACTTCAACAACCTCGCCGAGGTGACGCAGGCGCTCGACCACGGCGTCGTCGCCCTGCACGCGTTGGTCAAGGTGCGCTGGCAGGGCGGCTGGCTGGAGACGACGCCGGGCCGCGTCATCTTCAACAAGAGCGTGCCCAAGGAGCTCGGCTACATCAACGACGTCATGGACAAGCGCACGCTCAGCGCGCTCGTCCAGCGCAGCCACCTCGAGCTGGGCGGCGAGAAGACGGTGTACTTCGTCGACGAGCTGAAGGACCTCGGCTTCAAGTACGCCACCCTGGGTGGGATCACGATCGGCATCGACGACCTCCTCATCCCGGCCGACAAGGCGAAGATCCTCGCTGAGGCCGAGAAGGACGTGAACCGCATCCTGCTCGAGTTCGAGAGCAAGAAGATCTCCCAGGGCGAGCGCTACAACCGCGTCATCGACCGCTGGACGACGGCGCGCGACGCCGTCGCCGACTCGATGATGGTGGCGATCGAGGCGGATCGCCAGGGCTTCAACCCGGTCTACATGATGGCCCACTCGGGCTCCCGCGGTAGCCGCGACCAGATCAGCCAGCTTTCTGGCATGCGCGGCCTGATGGCGAAGCCGCAGAAGAAGATGACCGGCCAGGTGGGCGAGATCATCGAGCAGCCGATCAAGAGCAACTTCCGCGAAGGGCTCACCGTGCTGCAGTACTTCATCTCGACGCACGGCGCCCGCAAGGGTCTGGCCGATACGGCACTCAAGACCGCTGACGCTGGCTACCTGACCCGCCGCCTGGTCGACGTCGCCCAGGACGTCATCATCACCGAGCGGGACTGCGGCACCATCCGCGGCCTCGACATGCGCGCGCTCGAGGAGAGCGGCGACGTCATCGAGAGCCTGATGGACCGCATCCTCGGCCGCTTCACGGCGGACGACATCATCGACCCGCTCACGGGCGAGCTGCTGATCGAGGCCGGCACCCTGATCGACGAGACCAACGCCAAGCTGATCGAGCTCAAGGGCGTCGAGATGGTGAAGATCCGCTCGGTGCTCACCTGCGAGACGCGCCGCGGCGTCTGCGTCAAGTGCTACGGCCGCAACCTCTCCTCGGGCGCGCTCGTGGACATCGGCGACGCGGTAGGCGTCATCGCCGCCCAGTCGATCGGCGAGCCGGGCACGCAGCTCACGCTGCGCACCTTCCACGTCGGCGGCATCGCCGGCCGCATCGCCGAGGCGACGGCCAAGCTGGCCCCCTGCGATGCGGAAGTCGAGCTGATCAACGTGCGCAGCATCAAGAATGCCGAGGGCAAGCAGGTGGTGATCGGCCACAAGGGCGAGCTCATCGTCAAGGTGCAGGAGGGCACGAAGGAGCGCATCCGCGCCCACTTCCAGGCCCCTTACGGCGCCGTCCTCGATGTGAAGAGCGGCTCGCTCGTCAAGCAGGGCGAGATCCTCTTCACCTGGGACCCCTACGCGGAGCCGATCGTCAACACGCGCAAGGGCGACATCCAGTTCATCGACATCGAGGAGGGCCGCACGCTCAAGGAGGAGACCGACGAGAAGGGCCGCCGGCAGGCGGTCATCACCGAGGACCTCCAGAAGGAGCTGCACCCCGAGGTCAAGATCGTCAACAAGGACGGCAAGGTCCTCGAGAAGTTCTTCGTGCCGACGAACGCCATCCTCCACGTGAAGGACGGCGAGTCGGTGCCCGCGGGCACGAGCATCGTCAAGGTGCCCAAGGACCTCGGCCACACGGGCGACATCACGGGCGGTCTGCCGCGCGTCGTCGACCTCTTCGAGGTCCGCAAGCCGAAGGACGCCGCGATCGTGACCGCCATCGACGGCGCCGTCGAGATCGGCGGCGTCACGCGCGGCATGCGCCGCGTGACGATCAAGCGGGACGCGGATACCCAGGAGGAGTACCTGATCCCCCAGGGCAAGCACATGCGCGTTCACGACGGGGACGAGGTGGCCGCCGGCGACCGCTTGACCGAGGGCCCGATCAATCCCTTCGATATCCTGAGCATCAAGGGCGTGCAGGCCGCGCAGGCCTACCTCGTCAACGAGATCCAGGAGGTCTACCGCCTGCAGGGCGTGGGCATCAACGACAAGCACATCGAGACGATCGTGCGCCAGATGCTGCGCAAGGTGCAGGTGGAGGACCCGGGCGACACCCGCTTCCTCGAGGGCGATCAGGTGGAGCGCGCCGAGTTCCAGGAGGAGAACGAGCGGGTCGTCAGCACGGGCGGCAACGCGGCCACCTACCGGCCGCTGCTGCTGGGCATCACGAAGGCCTCGCTGACCACGGAGAGCTTCATCTCCGCAGCCAGCTTCCAGGAGACCACGCGGGTGCTCACCGAGGCCGCGATCCACGGCAAGACGGACTACCTCTACGGTCTCAAGGAGAACGTGATCATGGGCCGGCTGATCCCGGCCGGCACGGGCCGCAAGGAGTACGAGGAGCTGAAGGTCGCCGAGGACGAGCTGCGCGCCTTGCAGTCCGAGGTCGCCGTCCGCAAGGCGCTGGAGGAGGAGGCGATGGCCGCCGCCGCCAGCAAGGCCGAGCAGCAGGCGCAGAGTCTGATGGAGGAGGGGCTGATGCTCTTCCCGGAGGACAGCGGCGAGGCGGAGGCCATGGCCGGCGGCGGGGGCGACCCGGAGGACGAGGAGATCTAGATCGCCCGGCGGGGTGGGCGCGCCGCGCCCGCCCCCGGGGGGCCGCCGACGGGGAGGCTAAGCCCCGCGTTGACAAGGGAAAAAAGCGCCCTTTGCTTGACAAGCTCTGGCCGTTCGTGTAGATTGGCGTTCTTGCTTGTGCGCCGCTAGCGCGAGCGATCTGACTTCCTAAGCATAAGCGCAACAACGAGTTGCAGTTCGGACTCGGCGGCCGAGCCCGCCGGAGTACGAGGAGTGCGAGCGTGCCGACGCTGAACCAGCTGATCCGCAAGGGCCGGAAGGTCGTCGCCAAGAAGAGCAAGTCGCCGGCCTTGCAGTCCTGCCCGCAGAAGCGGGGGGTCTGCACCCGTGTCTACACGACGACCCCGAAGAAGCCGAATTCGGCCCTGCGCAAGGTGGCCCGCGTGCGCCTGACCAATGGCATCGAGGTCACGGCCTACATCCCGGGCGAGGGTCACAACCTGCAGGAGCACTCGATCGTGCTCATCCGCGGCGGCCGCGTGAAGGACCTGCCGGGCGTGCGCTACCACATCGTGCGCGGCACCCTCGACACCAGCGGTGTCGAGGGCCGTCACCAGCGGCGCTCCAAGTACGGCGCCAAGCGGCCCAAGTAAGAGGACGGCGAGGACCATGCGTCGCAAGATCAAGATCAACCGCGAGACCACGCCCGACCCGCGCTTCAGCAGCGCCACGGTCTCGCAGTTCATCAACTACATGATGCGCGGCGGCAAGAAGAGCACCGCCGAGTCCATCTTCTACGCGTCGATGGACATCATCGAGGAGCGCTCCGGCAAGAAGGGGCTGGAGGTCTTCACCACGGCCCTCAACAACGTGAAGCCCCACCTCGAGGTGACGAGTCGCCGCATCGGCGGCGCCAACTACCAGGTGCCCGTCGAGGTGCGCCCGAACCGGCGCACCGCCTTGGGGATGCGCTGGCTGCTGCAGTTCGCCCGCAGCCGGCCCGATCACACGATGGCCGAGCGGCTGGCCGCGGAGCTCCTGGCGGCCTACCGCAAGGAAGGGCCGTCGATCAAGAAGCGCGAGGACACGCACCGGATGGCCGAGGCCAACAAGGCCTTCGCCCACTTCCGGTACTAGGTTAGGAGCAAGCGAGATCTCGACATAGCCGACGGCGGCGGTCGACGCGGATCCCTCGCATCAGGGGTCCCAATCGCCGGCGGACGATGCCTGCAGGTCCGGGTCCTGTGGAAGGATACCCCTCCTGAGATCTTGAGCTGCAGTCGTCGCGCGTTCGAGATCTCAGGAGGGGTATTCGGTTTTCTGCCATGAGCAGTGGGGATTCGCTAGAGCGGATACGCAACATCGGCATCGCGGCGCATATCGATGCCGGCAAGACCACGACGACGGAGCGGATTCTCTACTACGCAGGCATCATCCACCGCATGGGCGAGGTGCACGACGGCGCCGCGACCATGGACTGGATGGAACAGGAGCGGGAGCGGGGGATCACGATCACCTCGGCCGCGACCACCTGCTACTGGCGGGAGCACCGGATCAACATCATCGACACGCCCGGGCATGTCGACTTCACGGTGGAAGTCGAGCGCAGCCTGAGAGTGTTGGACGGGATGATCGCCGTCTTCTGCGCCGTGGGCGGCGTGGAGCCCCAGTCGGAGACGGTCTGGCGCCAGGCGGATCGCTACCGGGTGCCGAGACTGGCCTTCGTCAACAAGATGGACCGGGTGGGGGCGGATTTCGCGGCGGTGGTGGAGGCGATCAGGACGCGGCTGGGGGCCAACGGCGTGCCGGTGACCCTGCCTTGGGGGAGCGAGGAGCGCTTCCGCGGCCTGATCGACCTCGTGGCGATGGAAGCGCTGCGCTACGACGAGGAGAGCCTCGGGCAGCGCTACGAGGCGGTGGCGATCCCCGCCGAGCTGCGCGCGGAGGCCGAGGCGGCCCGCGAGCGGCTGATCGGAGTGGCGGCCGAGTTCGACGATGAACTGGCCGAAGCCTACCTGGGCGGGCAGGACGTCTCGGCGGCGCTGCTCAACCGGGCGATTCGGAAGGCAACCCTGGAGAGCGGGCTGGTGCCCGTCTTCGCGGGGTCGGCCTTCAAGAACAAGGGCGTCCAGCGGCTGCTCGACGGCATCGTCGATTACCTGCCGAGCCCGCTGGACCTGCCCGCGGTGGCGGGGGAGCTGCCGGGGGGCAAGGGCCAGGGCAGCCGAAAGCCCGATCCCAAGGCCCCTTTCGCGGCGCTGGCCTTCAAGATCGCCAGCGACGCCTTCGCGGGGAAACTGACTTTCTTCCGGGTCTACAGCGGGACCCTGAAGGCCGGCGAGATGGCGCTGAACGCGAGCACGGGAAAGAAGGAGCGCATGGGACGCCTCCTGCGCATGCACGCCAACAAGCGGGAAGAGGTGCCGCAGGCCACCGCGGGCGAGATCGTCGCCGCGGTCGGCCTCAAGTCCGTGCGCACGGGCGACACCCTCACCGACGTGGCGCACCCGCTCGTGCTGGAGGCGATGGTCTTCCCGGAGCCGGTCATCGACATCGCCATCGAGCCCAAGACCAAGGCGGACGAGGAGAAGCTCAAGCTCGCCCTCGAGCGTCTCGCCGAGGAGGATCCGACCTTCCAGGTCCGCGTGGACCGCGAGACGGGCCAGACCCTGATCGCCGGCATGGGCGAGCTGCACCTGGAGATCCTGCGCGATCGCATGGTGCGCGAGTTCAACGTGGCGGCCAATGTCGGCAAGCCCCAGGTGGTCTACAAGGAATCCGTGTCGGCGCGGGGCGAGTCCGAGCACCGCTACCAGCGCCAGCTCGCCGGCAAGGGCGTCTTCGCCCACGTCAGGCTGGCGATCGAGCCCGCCGGGCGCGGGGCCGGCTTCGTCTTCGCGAACGCCGCGGCCCCCGGCGAGCTGCCGGGCGAGTATGCGGCGGCGGTCGAGAGCAGCGCCCGCGCCGCGATGAGCTCGGGCGTGCTGGCGGGCTACGAGATGGTGGACTGCCGGGTGACGCTGCTCGGCGGCAGCCACCACGAGCTCGAGTCCAATGCGCTCGCGTTCCAGGCGGCGACGGCGATCGCCTTCCGCGAGGCGGCGCTGCGGGCCGAGCCCATCCTGCTCGAGCCCGTGATGACCGTCGAGGTGGTCACGCCCGGCGACTTCACGGGGGAGATCGTCGGCGACATCAACGCGCGCCGCGGCCGCGTAGAGGGCATGCTGCCGCGCCTGGACACCCAGGTGGTGACGGCGGCGGTGCCGCTCGCCGAGATGTTTGGCTACATGACCCAGCTGCGCTCGCTCAGCCAGGGGCGCGCGGTCTACACGATGCAGTTTTCCCACTTCGAAGCAGTGCCAAGGAACATCGCAAGCCGTTTCGTCGGTTTCGGGGCCTGAGCGCCCCCCAGAGGAGGTTGACGCGTCATGGCGAAGGAGAAGTTCGAGCGTACCAAGCCGCACGTGAACGTGGGGACGATTGGCCACGTGGATCACGGCAAGACGACGCTGACGGCGGCGATCACG
>VGXI01000013.1 GCA_016873475.1 bacterium
GGGGACGCCGACGATCGCGCAGAACGGCATGGAGCTGGGCGACGGCGCCGCCGTGACGGCCACCGACTGCCAGGTGGGCGGCCACCACTGGATCGGCGTGGGCTGGACCTCCACGGGTCTGCTCCTCATCGACGCCTCGCCCGTCACGCTGACGGACTTCGACTCCAGCGGCGACCAGGTCTGCGTCTACGCCTACGACAGCGACCTCGCGCTGAACGGCGGCACGCTGCTGCACACCGGCAGCGACCCCGCCTACGATGGGCTGACGATGTACAGCAGCAGCGCCTATCCGGCGCCCGGCGGGCCGCGCGTCGAGGCGCAGCCCTTCGCTGCTCGCGCGGACGGGGGCGGGCGGGCGGCCATGGCGGTCAGCCTGACGGGTGTCACGCTCACCGGCCAGAACCGGCCCGGCAGCTGGGGGCTGGACGCCTACGCCGAGGCCGACCAGATCACGCTGGTCGCTGAGGGCTGCACGATCAGCGGCTTCGAGACCGGCGCCTGGATGGAGGAGGCGGGCGGCGTGCTGCTCGCCGATCTCACCGACAACGCGATTCGGGACAACGTCGACGGCGTCTGGTCGAACACAGCGGCGCCCGTGGACGCCCGCCGCAGTTGGTGGGGGCATTTCACGGGCCCCTACCACACGACGCTCAACCCGGTCGGCCAGGGCAACGCGGTCAGCGACAACGTGCTCTTCGAGCCCTGGACGGGCATGGCGGGGATCGCGCTGCTCCCAGCGAGCAGCGGACCGATCACCTGCAGCCAGACCAGCCTGCTCACCGTCCACTACGCGCCCGATCCCGCGACGCCGGCCCTGCGCGGCTACGAGATCACGCTCGACCCGAGCGCCGAGCTCGGCATCGGCGCGGGTGACATCACGGATCTCGGCGCCCCCTCGACGGGCTCGGCATGAGCGACTACTTCGACGTCATCGACAACGGCGACGGCACGATCACCGTCTCGGCGGCCATCCTCGGCGCGACGAGCGGCCTGACGACGGCGGCCGACCTCTTCACCGTCGCCGTCCACGGCGCGCAGACGGGCGCCGGCACCCTGGCGATCAGCGACTACAAGCTGCGCGACCTGGACAACGCCGATTTCTTCGCGACGGTCGCCGGCGCCGACGTGCTCGTCGACTGCACGCCGCCCGACGTGCCGGGACTCTTCCCCGAGCCGACCTACACGCAAGGCACGAGCAACACGCTCGCCTGGAGCGACATGGCGGCGAGCGGCGCCATCGAGTACCTGATCCAGCGCGCCGAGGACGCCGGCTTCACGCTCGGCCTGGCCGACAGCGGCTGGATCGCGGGCCTCAGCCACCTCTTCGGCGGGCTCGCGGACGGGCAGATCTACCACTACCGCGTCAAGGCGCGCGATGTACTGCTCAACGAGTCGGCCTGGTCGGCGGCGGAGTTCTCCACTCAGGACGACACGGCGCCGGTGACGGCGGTCGATCCGCTCGCGACCTACCAGGGCGCGGCGAGCTGGAACCTGAGCTACGCGGCGAGTGACGCGACGAGCGGCGTCGCCACCGTGGAGCTCTTCTACCAGTTCGCGGGCGGCGCCTGGCAGTCGCTGGGCGCGGTCGGCGCCAGCCCCGTGAGCTTCATGGCGCTGGACGGCGACGGCCTCTACGGCTTCTACACGGTGGGCACGGATGGCGCCGGCAACGTCGAGCTCGCGCCCGCTGCGGCTGATGCGGAGACCACGCTGGACACGATGCCGCCGGCGGGCACCTTCGTCATCAACGCGAATGCGGCCTACACGAACACGCTCGCGGTGAGCCTGGACAGCGGCATCTCCGATCTCCACCCGCCGCTCGAGATGCGCTTCAGCAACGACGGCGTCGGCTTCTCGGCCTGGGAAGCCTACGCGGCGGCGCGCGCCTGGACGCTCGCGGCCGGCGCCGACGGTCCGCGCACGGTCTGGGCCGAGTTCAAGGACGCCGTGGGCAACGTCTACGCGGTGCAGGACGCGATCGTCTACGACGCCACGGCGCCCGCCGGCATCAGCGGCCTCGCGCTGGAGACCGGCCACCACAAGATCACGGTCACCTGGAACGATCCCAGCACCGCGGACCTCGCCGGGCTCGAGATCTACCGCGGCGTCTACCGCGACGCGGCCTACGTCTCGGCCTACCCCGAGTACGACGACCTGCCCGGCGCGACGATGCCGGCGCGGCCCGCGAACCGCGCCGCCGCGTACGCCAGCCCCGAGTGGGAGCTGGCCGGCACGGCCCTGCCCGGCGACGAGATCTTCGTGGACGCGGGCGCGCCGCGCGGCGTCTACGTCTACCAGGTCTTCACGGTGGACGTGGCGCTGAACTACGGCCCGGGCCAGGCCGGACCGCCTTACCTGCCCACGCACGGCAAGGCCAACTACTGGCTCGGCGACGTGGACGACTACGGCACGGGCGACGGCTTCTACGACGGCTTCGTCAACATCGGCGACATCACGGTGATGGCGGCGACCTTCGGCCTCTGCGATGGCGCCGGCGGCTACAACAACGAGGTGGATGTCGGGCCGACGAGCAACAACAGCCCGCAGGGCATCCCCACCACCGATAGCTGCATCGACTTCGAGGACCTGATCATCATCGCGATCAACTACGGTGAGGTGGCGCCGCTGGCGACGCCGCCCGCAGGCGCGGGCGATCCGGTCTTCACCTGGTACCGCATCGACGAAAACACCTGGGGCTTCGGCTTGCTCGAGCCCGGCGTCGGCCTGCAGGGTCTGCGCCTTTGCGCGACGCTGCCGGAGGGGATGGCACCTCAGGTGACAGCCGGGCAGGGGCTGCTGGCGGCGGGCCGCCACTTCCTGGCGAACATCGAGGCCGGCGGTCTCGATGCGAATCTGGCGCTCCTGGGCACGCCTCACGCGTTCACGGCAGCCGGCGAACTCCTGCGCGTGACCCTGCCCGCGGGCGTCGCGCCCACGGATCTCGCCATCACGGCGCGGAGCACGGACAACGCCGCCCTCCACTTCACTCTCGACGATACCGCGATCCCCGAGCTGCCCACGGTCTACCGCGTGGCGCAGAACTTCCCCAATCCCTTCAACCCGAAGACGGCGATCCGCTTCGACCTGCCCGAGGCGCAGGTCGCGCGCGTGGCCGTCTACGGCGCGGACGGCCGCCTCGTCAAGCAGTTGCTCGACCGGACGCTGCCCGCGGGGTTCCATCAGGTGGTCTGGGACGGCACCGACAGCGCGGGCGCCCAGGTCGCCTCGGGGGTTTACTTCTACAGCGTGCAGGCGGGGCCGCTCAGCGAGACCCGCAAGATGCTGCTGATGAAATAGGGCCGCCGGCGCCACACTTGTCGGAGGGGGGCGCGACCCGGCGCCCCCCTCCCCTTCGCGGAGGACGGCCATGCGCAGCCTCGTTTCGGCTCTCCTGCTGATCCTCGCGACTGCGTCCGCCGGCCAGGCGGCCGTCGCGCTGCGCTTCGCCCCCGCGGATCAGACCGTGCCCACGGGAAACAACGCGACGCTCTCGGTCATGGTCGACGAAGCGATCGCCATCCGCACCGTCGAGCTCACGGTGACCTACGATCCGGCAATCCTGACCAGCCTCGAGGGCGATCCCGGCCAGCTCTTCCTCGGCTCCGGCTGCACTCTCTTCCCCGACTTCCAGGACGATACCCCGGGCCAGTGGTACGGCGCCTGCGTGGCCCTGGGCTTCAACTGCTGGGTGACCGGCCCCGGCGAGCTCTATCGCTGGACATTCAACGGCACGAACCCGGGCACCAGCCCGATCACGGCCATCCAGGTGCGCCTCTACGACCCCGCGGCCAACGTGATCGCGGACGTCACGCTGCCCCCCACGACGGTGCGCGTCGGCGAGGGCACGGCCAGCCCGCCGCCGCCGGCCCCCGGCCTCGGCCTCGAGCTCGCGCCCAACCCCTTCAACCCGAGCTGCCGGATCACGCTGAGCGGCGGCGCGGGTCCGGCCCGCCTCGAGATCTTCGACCTCGCCGGCCGCTGCCTGGCGGCGCCCTGGCAGGGCGAGCTCGCCGCCAGCGAGCGCTCCTTCACCTGGGAGGCTCTCGACGCGTCCGGCCGCCCGCTGCCCAGCGGGGTCTACCTCTTTCGCCTGAGCGACGGCACGGGCGCCGTCTGCACGCGCCGCGGCACTCTGCTCAAGTAGCCGGCGCCCCCTTGCGCCTCGCCAGGGCGGCTGCTAGCTTGTCCGCGTTCCCTATCCGCTTCTCCCGCATTACCCTGGCCCAGGATGGATGACCATGGCAGACAAGACCGCCGATCTCGCCGGCCCCGGCGTCAGCACCTACGAGGAGGTCGCCAAGGCCCTCCCCGTCGGCTACAGGTCCGTGCTCACCCCCAACGAGACGCAGAAGGCCCTCTACGCCGTCAAGCGCGCGATCGAGGACGGCCTGGCCCGCGAACTCAACGTGATGCTGGTCCAGTGCCCGCTGATCCTCGAGAAGAGCAGCGGCATGAACGACTACCTGGACCGCGACGGCTCGCGCACCCCGGTGGACTTCCTGGCCGGCCTCGGCCTGCCCCAGCGCATCGAGGCGCAGGTCGTGCAGGCGGCCACCAAGTGGAAGCGCTTCGCGCTCAAGCAGTACGGCTGCCAGGTCGGCGAGGGCATCAACACGGACATGCGCGCCGTGCGCAAGGACTACTTCCTGGACCACGACCACAGCAGCTACGTCGACCAGTGGGACTGGGAGCGCGTGATCACGCCGGCCGACCGCAACCTCGACTTCCTCACAATGATCGTCAAGAAGATCTGGAAGGTGCTCGTCGAGGCGGAGGAGCTGGCGCACGACATGTATCCCCAGCTCGACAAGTACGAGAAGATGCCGCGCGAGCTGGTCTTCCTGCACGCCGAGGAGATCCTCGAGCGCTACCCCGACCTCCCGCGCAAGCAGCGCGAGACGAAGATCATCCAGGAGCACCCGGCGATCTTCATCTACGGCATCGGCCACACGCTGGACGACGGCTATCCCCACGAGATGCGCGCCGCCGACTACGACGACTGGGTCACGCCCAGCGTCGTCAAGAAGGGCAAGCAGATGCACGGCCTCAACGGCGACATCCTGGTGTGGAACAAGATCACGCACCGGCGCCACGAGCTCTCCAGCATGGGCATCCGCGTCACCAAGGAGACGCTCAAGCAGCAGCTCAAGATCACGGGGCAGGAGCACTTCCTGAACCTGCCCTACCACAAGATGATCCTGAACGACGAGATCCCGCTCAGCATCGGCGGCGGGCTCGGCCAGAGCCGCATCTACAGCTACATCCTCAAGAAGGCCGCCCTCGGCGAGGTGAGCGTGACGATCTGGCCCGAGCAGCTGCACAGGATCTGCGCGGAGAAGAACATCCACCTGCTGCGCTAGGCGCCCACAGCAGATCCAGGCCGACGACAGAGAGCCCTTCCGCTCGACTCCGCACTGCGTGAGTCGCTCGCGGAAGGGCTCTCTGCCGTCGGCCCCGTTCCCTCCGGCCGCCTAGCGCAGCGGGTGGATGGGCCCGCTTGTCCCCGCCGCCTGCGTGGGCACCGCCGGCGCCGGGCAGCGCCCGTCGGGTAGGCGCCGCGCTCCTCGCAGCGGTAGGGTGAAGCGGCTCGTTTTGTACACGTGTACACTCCGCCTCGGCGTGGCAGGCGCGCTGGCATGGCCGCAGTCGCGGCAGAGGCGGCGGCGCAGCAGGCGGGCGATCCGCCCCCGGGGGCGACTCCTCCGCGCTGCGCGCTCGTTCCCGGTCGGTCTGCCCGAGCCCATGGGTTCGCGCGCGCCCATCGGCGGCAGTGCTGGGGGCTGCGTGAGGGGCTTCTCCCGAACGTCGTTGTTTCGACTTCGGGGGAAGCCCCTCACGCAGCCCCGAGGATTACTTCCGGTGGTCGCGCACGAAGGCCTCGAGCTCGGGCAGCCCGCCCTGGAAGAGCAGGTACCCATCGTGGGTCTCGCGCTCGGTGATGTCGTCCGCCACCGGCGTTGTCATGATGCGCTTCAGCTCGGCGAGGTCGGCGCTCTGCCCCAGTGCCCAGCCCAGCTTCATGTAGGCCACCTCGGGCAGCATGTTAGCCAAGGGCACCACGCCCATCTCCATGATCTCGCGGCCCGTCTCGTAGACGTACATCTGCACGTAGCCCCAGAGCGTCTGCACGGTCATGAAGACGGCGACGCCCGCCGCGCGCGCCCGCTCGAGCGCCGGGTAGACCGGCCGGTTGACGTGCCCGAGCCCCGTCCCCGCGATGACGATGCCGCGGTAGCCGTGGTCGATGAGCGAATCGAAGATGTCCGCCTTCATGCCCGGGTAGTAGTAGACGATGGCGATGCGGTCGTCGAAGACCGGCGTCGCCCGGAAACCGGCCAGCGCGGCCGCCTTCGCCTCGGCCCCCCGGCCCGCCACCGCCGTGCGGAAGCGGCGCTGGTTGTAGTCGCGGCGCAGGGGGCGCAGGCCTTCGCGGCTCACGGTGGCCAGTGGCGTGTCGCTGATCGTGCGGAAGGTGCTGCGGTAGCTCGAGTGCATCTTGCGCACGCGGGTGCCGCGGTGGAGCAGGCCGTACTGGTCGCTCGTCGGCCCGAACATGCAGACCATCACCTCGGCGATGTCGCCCTGGCCCGCGGTCACCGCGGCGTGGATCAGGTTCAGCGCCGCGTCCGAGCTGGGGCGGTCGCTGCTCCTCTGGCTGCCGACCATCACGATCGGCACCGGCGGGTTCTGGAGCATGAAGCTGAGCACGGCGGCCGTGTGGGCCATCGTGTCCGTCCCGTGGCCGATGACGATGCCATCCACGCCCTCGCGGATCGCCGCCTCCACCGCGCGCGCAGTGCCGATCCACTGCTCGGGTCCCATGTTCTCGCTGAAGACGCCGTAGAGCTTCTCGGTCTCGAGATTGCAGACCTCGGCCAGCTCGGGCACCGAGCCGTAGAGCTCCCCCGGCGTGAAGGCCGGAATCACGGCGCCCGTGCGGTAGTCGAGGCGGCTCGCGATCGTGCCGCCGGTGCCGAAGAGCCTGACGAAGGGCTTGCCCGCGTCGCGCGGGAAGGCCCTCTCGGGCACCTTGTAACGGGCTTCCTTGCGCCCCACCTCGACGAGCCGCGCCACGGTGTCGACCTGCAGGCCGACGTTGTAGCCACTGGCCAGCTTGAGGACGAGGTGCTCGGCATCGGCCGTTTCGCTGCGCGGCAGGATGATGCCGCGGAAGTCGCCCTGGCTGGTCTCGGCCTCGACCTCGCTCCAGACGCCGACCCCGTGCCGCTCGAGCAGCGCGCGCCCAGCGCCGCGATAGCCCTTGAAGCGCTCCCCGCTTTCGCTCATCGGCGTCGCCCTCCCTTCGGCGCGGGGACCGGCGCCCCGCGCGTCGCGGCCGCGAGCTGCCCGCGCAGGCGCGCGCCGGCGCAGCTCACGCCCAGGCTCTCGCGCAGGCGCCCGAGGCGATAGCGTTCGAGGCTTTCGCCCGCCAGCGGTCGAGCCGGCGGCGGCAGGGCGGCGAGCGCGCTCGCCAGGCGCGCCGCCAGGGCCGCGTCGTCGAGTGGCGGCGGCGGCACGGGCCGCTCGCGCCCGCCGCTGCGCGCCCAGCGCGCGAGGGCGGCGCGGTCCGTCTCCCGCGGCGCCGTCGCCAGGAACTCCGGTAGCCAGTCGAGGCCCACCGCGTCGGGGAGACGCAGCCCCTCCCGCTCGAGCGAGCGCCAGTGGGCCGTGAGCGCGAAGGCCAGGCGTCGCAGCGCGGCCGCATCACCTTTCAGCGCGCCCCTCAGGGCGAGAAAGCTGCCCGCTCGCCCCTGGCGCTGGAGCTGGCCGGCCAGTTCGGTGCCGAGGCCCGCGGCGGCGAGCGCGGCCAACTCATCCCAGGGGCGCGGCGGCAGCGCGGCGCGCAGGGCCTCCCAGTCCCGCGTAGGCAGGGGCCGCGGCGGCAGGTCGGTGTCGGGGTACATGCGGTCGGGTCCGGGCAGCACGCGCTCGAAGCGCGTGGTGCCGTCCGGCTGGGCCTGGCGCGTCTCGCGCGGCACGCCGGCCAGCGCCTCCTGCGCGCGCAGCTCGATCTCGCCGAGGGCGGTCTCGAGGTCGCGCGGCCCGCCCCAGACCATCAGCATCGGCGTGTCGTCGCTGACGCCGAGGATCTGCCGCACCCGGTGCCACTCGCTCCAGGTCGGCCCGTCGTCCAGCTGCTCGCTGGAGACCAGGTTCGGATTCCGATCCAGGCAGGCCACCACGCGCACGCGGTCCCGGAATTCGCCGAGGAAGCGCAGGCCGGGCTGCACCTCCCGCCGCAAGACACCCTCGAAGCCCGGCAGAGCGATGACACCGAGCCGGTCCCCCCGCGCGAGCGCCTTCTGCACCGGCCGGTACTGGCAGTTCTTGAACAGGCCCGTCACCTCGGCGCGCAGGCCCTGGTAGCCGACGGCCGGCAACCCGCGCCCCGCCAGGATCTCGCGGATCTCGAGCAGGCTCTTCTGACGCAGGGCCTCGTTGTGCACGAGCCGGCCGATGGCCGGAATGCGGCTCACGCCCTTGATCTCGATGCGCGTGCCCCCGCGCACGCTCACGTTCACGTCCTGCCGGGCAGCGCCAGCGCCGCGGCGCACCTTGCCGGTGGCGCGCGTGAGCCGGCGCACGGCCTGCGCCGCCGCCTCGACCGCGGCCGGCGTGTGGAGCGCCGGCGCCGTGACGACCTCGACGAGCGGCATGCCCAGGCGGTCGGTGCGGTAGCAGCGCAGGTGCCCCTGGTCGGAGAGCTCACGGCTCGAGTCCTCCTCGATGCTGAGCTGGAGGATCGCGAGCGGCACACCGTCCACCGGCAGCTCGCCCTGGACGCCGAGGATCGCCGTGCGCTGGAAGCCGGTCGGGATCGAGCCGTCGAGGTACTGCTTGCGCATCACGTGCAGCTCGCCCACCGGTTGCAGGCCGAGCAGCAGGGTGATCTCCATGGCGATGCCAAGCGCCTCCTGGTCGATCTCGAAGGGCGGTGCGTCGTCCATCTCGTAGGTGCAGACGCTCTCCTTGTTGAGCCGGTAGAGGATCTCCTTGCGCGTCTTGAACTCCATGAGCGCCGTGCCGTCGTACTCGCCGAGCTCGGAGAGCGTGGGCCGCATGTGGCGGAGGATCTCGGCGTCGAAGGCGTCGCTGTAGCGGCCGGCCGGGCAGCGGCAGAAGAGCTTGCGGCGCGTCGAGAGCTGGACGTGCACCTCCAGGCCGGCCTTGAGGCCCAGGGCGCTGTAGTCGTCGGCGCTGAGGGTGCCGTACTCGGGCAGCTGGGACATCGGGGCTCCGGTGGCTAAGGGCTTGCAGCCTCGCAAGGTACAGGAAGCGGCCGCCCAGTGCCAGCCCCGGCGACCGGGTGGCGGTGGCGATCAAGAATCATGAATCTTGAATCTAGAATACTGTTTGCATTACACTTGTGTGCGACTGTAGCCGGTCCTGGGCGAGCCCTCCGCGACGCGGCAGGCGCGGCGCTCCCGCTCAGGGCGAGGCTTGCTCACGGGAGGTGGGCGGAGGGATTCGCCGGCCGCCAGATCCTTGCTCCAGGCGCGGCGCCCGTAGGCGTCCGCAGGCTCTCACCCAACCCACGGGGGAATCGCATGCTGACAAAGCTCAAGCTCGCCGCCGTTCTCATGCTCATGCTGGTCGCGACCTCGGCGTTCGCCGTCCAGCGCGTGGTGCTCGTCGAGTACTTCACGAACACTAGCTGACCCTACTGCCCGACTGCGGACGCAGTCTTTGACGCTTTCGGCGACAATCACACGGACGACGAGGCCGCGCTCGTCTGCTGGCACATGAGCTGGCCCGGCTACGATCCCTTCTACCAGCACAACACCGTCGACAACAACGGCCGCCGCAGCTTCTATGGCATCAACGGGATACCGGCCTGGAAGATGGACGGTTACCTGAACCCCAATGCCGGCACGGTGAATGCGCTCTACGCGAGCGAGTCGGCCATTCCGACCCCGGTGACCCTGACGATCGTCGGCGCCTACGACGACGTCACCGGCTACGTTCAGTACACGGTGACGGCTTCCACGAACGAGACGCTGCCCACCGGCAGCTACCGCATCTTCGTCGCGCTGACGGAAACCGACATCTACTTCCAGGGCTCCAACGGCGTCCTCTGGCATCCGGACGTGATGCGCGACTGCTTCCCGACCCACGCCGGCACGGACGTCACCTTCAGCGGAGGTTTCCCCCAGGTCGCAACGGTCTCGGGCGACTTCACGCTGAACTCCATCTACAACTGGAACAACTGCCGTCTCGTGGCTTGGGTGCAGGACGTCACTGGCCAGAAGAAGGTCCAGCAGGCGGTGGCGGCCTTCGTGAGCGGTCTCGACCTGACGGACGCCCCCGCGGCGCCCGCCCGGGCGATGGCCCTCGGCGCGAACTACCCGAATCCCTTCAACCCCAGCACGACGATCCCAGTCAGCGTCGAGCGCACCTCGGCGGCGCGGCTGGACATCATCGCGCCTGACGGCCGGCTCGTGCGCACCCTTCACGAGGGCGAGCTGCCTGCGGGCACGCGCGAGTTCAGCTGGGACGGCACCGCGGCCAACGGCCAGGGCGTGGCCAGCGGCGTCTATCTCGTGCGGCTGCACAGCGCGGATGGCCTGCAGAGCCGCCATCTGGTCCTCATGAAATGAGCTCGCCTCCCTCCCCCTCGCGCGCGTTGTTTCGCGCGCGCGGGGAGGGAAGCGAGCGTCCCAGCGCGCGCGAGCCGGAGGGCAGCTCGCTGGTTTGGAAGACAGGGGGGGCCGCTGGGCTCCCCCTTTTCGTTGCCCGACCGAGATCCTTGCGCTTGCGCCGAGAAAGCTGAAGAGGCTAGACTTATTTTGTCTCCACGCAGTGACCGCCACCCTCGCCCGCAAGGAGGACGCAATGAACCGTCGCGCTCTCTGTCTGAGCATCCTGGCGTTGCTCGCCCTTGCGCTGCCAGCCAGCGCCGTCGAACGCATCGTCCTGCTCGAGAAGTTCACGAACACGGCCTGAGCGGCCTGCGGATCGGCGGAGCCGATCTTCGTGCAGTTCGTCCTGGACCACCCCGACTGCGTCGCCTTCATGCCGCATGTCAACTGGCCCCAAAGCAACGACCCCTTCTACGTCCACAACACCGCCGACAACAACGGCCGCCGTGCGCTCTACGGCGTCAATGCCGTGCCCTTCGAGATCCTCGACGGCGTGCTCGAGCCGGTCTACTTCTACACCTACGCCCGCATCCTGGCCGCCTACAACACGCGCAAGGCGGTGCCGACCGACGTCACGCTGAGCTACACGGGCCTCTACGTGCCCAGCACAGGTCAGGTGGACTTCACCGTCACGGCCTCGACGACCAGCGCCCTGCCCGCGGGGGACTTCCGCCTGCACATCGTCCTCACCGAGAGCGGCATCTTCTACGACGCTGCCAACGGGATCGACTACCACGAATTCACGCTGCGCAAGATGTTCCCGACCTTCAACGGAACGAGCGTGAGCTTCAGCGGCGGCTTCCCGCAGACGGCGCAGGCCTCGACGAGCTTCACGCTCAATCCGGCCTACGTGCCGGCCAACTGCAAGCTCGTCTACTTCCTGCAGAACCACACGACGAAGGAGGTCTTCCAGGCCGGCCAGATCACGCTGGACGACATCCAGGACCTGACGGACGTCGCCGAGCTGCCGCTGCGCCTGCGCCTGGGGGCGAACTACCCCAATCCCTTCAACCCGTCCACGACCATTCCCCTCAGCCTCGATGCCGAGGCCAGCGTGCGCCTGGCGGTGCACGACGCCGCGGGCCGGGAGCTGCGCGTGCTGCACGACGGCGCGCTGCCGGCCGGCAGTCGCGAGTTCCACTGGGATGGGCGTGACGCGGCAGGTCAGACCCTGCCCAGCGGCGTCTATCTGTTTTTTGTGACCGGCGCCGGCGAAACCGCCGGCCGGCGCGCGCTCTTGCTGAAATAGCTCGCTCGCCGCCTCTCGCGCCCGAAACAACGGGCGCGACCCGGCGGCGAGTTCGCTTGGCGAGATGCGAGGGGGAGCCGCTGGGCTCCCCCTTTTGCCTGCCCGCCGAGTCTGGGGATGACGGCGGCGCCGCGCCCTGCTAGGCTCCGCCCGGGAGGTGCGTCGTGCGCAGTCTCGGTCTATCTTCGTTCTGGCGCTGGGCGCTGGCCCTCGTGCTCTGCCTCACCGGGCTCCTGGTACAACGGCTGATCTCGAGCGAGCTGCCGCTGACCGTCGACCAGGAGTGGGCCGGCCGGCGCATCGCGAGCACGCTCGAGCAGGTGCACGTCGGTCCCGGCGGCCAGCGTCTCAGCGTGTCCGGCGGCGATGCCGACTGGACCGGCGAGTTGATCTGGCGACCGGTCGCCGGCGAGGCCGCATTCGCGCGCATGCCGCTGCGCAATCTCGGCAGCCTGATCACGGGTGAGATCCCTGCCCAGGCTCGGGGCCGGCGGGCCGAGTACCGCCTCGAGATCGAGACGCCCGCGGGCCTCCTGCGCCTGCCCGCGCAGGGCACCCTGGTCACGCGGTTCCGGGGCGCCACGCCGCTGGCCCTGGGCCTCGCTCACATCCTGCTGCTCGCGCTCGGCCTCCTGCTGGCCATGCGCGCCGGGCTCGAGGCGCTGGCCCTCGGCGATCACGCGCAGCGTTTCGCCTGGGGCAGTTTCCTCTGCGTCTTGGCCGGCGGCCTCGTCGTCGGCCCCCTGATGAAGCACTACGCCTACGGCCTGCTCTGGGCCGGGCCACCGCGCGGCCTCGACAGCACCGACAGCAAGACCCTCGTCCTGGCCCTCGCCTGGCTCCTGCCGCTCATCCTCAGGGCGCGCGGCCGCCGGGCGCGGCGCTGGATCGTGGTCGCCGCGCTGCTCAGCCTGCTCGCCTTCCTCGTCCCGCACAGCACTTTCGGCCCCGCCTGAGCCCCGCTGCCCAGGCAAGGAGAATTCGTGAAGGACATGCTCGAGGAGATCTTCGCGCTGCAGCGGGACTTGAACCGCTACACGCTGGCCCAGAACGGACAGGGCGACTACGACGCCATCCCCCGTGACCGCGCGCTGCAGAACACCTGGGTGCGCAACTACGCGCTGGCGATGACGCAGGAGATCGCCGAGTTGGTCGACTCCACCAACTGGAAGTGGTGGCGCACGAAGGCGGACCTCTTCGACGAGCAGAACCTGAAGGTGGAGCTGGTGGACATCCTCCACTTCTGGGTCAGCGCCTGCCAGGTGATGGGGCTCTCGGCCGCCGACGTCCACCGCATGTACTTGCAGAAGAACGCCGTCAACCGCCAGCGCCAGGACCGCGGCTACCTCGAGAAGGACGCGGCGGACAACCGCGGCATCGGCTAGACCGCGCCGGTTCGCCGACCTCAGTGCGTTCGGATCACGATGTAGACGGCGATCGCCAGGGCCACCGCCTCCTTGAGCAGGCTGGCCAGCAGCTTGCCGAGGAAGGCGCCCCAGCCGGCGCGCAGGGCCTGCGCGTCCACGCGCCGTCGCTGCCAGGCCTCCAGCAGCACGGCTCCGGCCGCGGCGCCGAGAAAAGCCCCGACGAGCGTGCCCACCAGCGGCAGCGCCGCGGAGCCGATCAAGGCGCCCACGATACCGCCGAGGAAGGCGCCGCCCACGCCCCACCAGGACGCGCCGTAGCGCTTCGTCATCGCCGCGCCGAGCAGGGACTCGAGCAGCTCGGCCAGCAGCACCGCGCCGAGCATGACGAGCAAGGCCACCCAGCCGATGGCCACGAAGCCGCCGAACCAGGCCGCCGCCAGCGCCAGCCCGAGCATCAGGAAGTTGCCCGGCAGGCCCAGCGGCACGAGGATCAGGCAGGCGAGCAGCCCGAGGTCGAGCCCGATCAAGCCCAGCACGCGCAGCGCGGTGTCGCCCATGGCCTCCCCTAGCCCAAGGTGATGGCGGCGAAGACCGCCCCTTGCGGGTCCTGCGCGACCGTGAAGCGACCGACCTTCGGAATGTCGCGTGGCGGCACGATCAGTCGCCCGCCGAGACGCTGCGCCGTTTCGGCCACGCGGTCCACGGAGGCGGTGGCGAAGTAGAGCATCCAGTTCGGCGGCACCGGCCCCATGTCGGGCGTGATCGGCATCATGCCGGCGAGCGAACCCTCGCCCTGCGTGAACTCGGTGTACTCCATCTCGGTGAGATCGCTCTTCTTGGCGCCCCAGTCGAAGAGGCCGCAGTAGAAGTCGCGGGCGCGGCCGGTGTCCGGCGTCATCAGCTCCGCCCAGCAGAGCGAGCCCGGTTCGTCCTTGAGCTGGGCGCCGTGGTGCTGGCCCGGTTGCCACAAGCTGAGCACGGCCCCCGTTGGATCCTGGAGGACGGCCATGCGGCCGAAGTTCATCACGTCCAGCGGGGGCGCGAGGAGCCGGCCGCCGAGCGCGCTCACGCGCACCGCGCTCGCTTCGAGATCCGCGACGCTGACGTAGGCGCTCCAGTGCGGCGGCACGCCCTGATCGGTCTCCTCGCTGCGCTGCTTGTGGAGCGCCCCGACCGACTTGCCCCCCCGAAAGAGCATCGTGTAGACCAGGCCCGGCGCGACGGGATCGTCGTGATGGGTCCAGTCGAACAGCTCGCTGTAGAAGCGCTTTGCAGCCTCGGGATCGCTGGTCGTCAGCTCGACCCAGCAGAAGGTGCCCGGGGCGTGGGCGGCAAACTCGGCCATGGTGACTCCTTCGTGTGAGAGGGTGCGGGCAGTCTAGCGGGCGGGCGCGGACGACTCAAGCGCCCGTCCCGCCCGGCGCGCGGGGGCCTTGCCACGCGGCGCGCGACCTGCTTGACTGGCCCCGCGCCCCGCCGGAGGAGCCATGCCTCGACTGACGCTCACGCCGGTGACCGCCTACGATTTCGCGTGCACGCTGACCGTGCGCACGACCGACCTCAACTATGGCGGCCACCTCGGCAACGACCGCCTGCTCGCGCTGGTTCAGGAGGCGCGTGTCGCCTTTCTCGCCGAGCGCGGGCTCAGCGAGCTGAACGCCGGCGGGCCGAGCCTGATCATGGCCGACGCGGCGGTCGTCTACCAGGGCGAGGCCTTTGCGGGCGATGCGCTGCGCTTCGAGGTCGCCGCCCGCGAGCCGGGCCGGGTGGGCTTCCGCCTCCTCACGCGGGTCACGCGCCCGGCCGACGGGGCGGCCATCGCTCTCGTCGAGACGGGCCTGGTCTGCTTCGACTACGCGCGGCGGCGCCCGCAGCCGCTCTCGCCCGCGCTGCGCGCCCTCTGCGGCGCGCCCGCGTCCTAGTCTCCCGGGCGCGAACTTCCAGTCCCCGTGACAGGGCAGTGACAACGCGGAAGCGCCGATCACTACCTTATGCGCCATGAATCCCCGGTTCGGCTCACCCCTCGCGCCCGGCAGGTGATCATGGCCCCGCGACCCCTGCTCGCCGCCTTGTTGCTGCTCGCGCCGCTGCTCGCCCACGGCGAGGAGGCGCCGGCGCCTCAGTACATCGCCCTGGACGACAGCACCACCCTCAAGGTCTACGCCCTCGACGCCGTCGTGGTCACCGGCTCGCGCACCGAGCAACGCCTGGCCGACGTCACGATCGCCACCGAGCTGATCCGGCGCGAGGACCTCGCGCGCTCGGGCGCGCCCGACCTCGCCGACTTCCTCGAGAAGCAGGCGGGCATCGTCGTCAACCACTCGCTCTTCGGCAGCGGCGTGCAGCTGCAGGGTCTGGGCAGCGAGTACGTGCTGGTGCTCGTCAACGGTGAGCGCGCACTGGGCCGCAAGGGTGGCGTCATCGATCTCTCGCGCTACGCCACCGACAACATCGAGCGCATCGAGGTGGTGAAGGGCAACCAGTCGGCGCTCTACGGCGCCGATGCGATCGGCGGCGTCATCAACATCATCACCCGCGGCAGCGAGCGGCCGCTCGAGATGGACCTGCGCGGGGACTTCGGCGACGGCGGCGAGCGGGACCTCGGTGCCAGTCTCGGCTACCGCGGGCAGCGCTGGACCAGCCGGACGACCGGCAGCTGGGACGAGGCGGAACCCTACGACCTTGCGCCCGCCGATCCCGAGACGAGCGTCGACGGCTTCCAGGAGCTGAGCCTGGCCAACCACAGCGAGTGGGACCTGGCCGATCGCCTGCAGCTCAAGGGCGACCTCAGCTACATCTCGCGCGACCAGGAGGGTGTGGACGGCGGCACCCTGGCCTCGCCGGCCGTCTTCGACCGCACGGCCAAGACCGAGATCTTCGCCTGCGCGCTCGGCCCCAACCACCATGCCGCCAGCGGCAATCGCACGCGGGGCAGCCTGCAGTTCAGCTACTACCTCGACCAGTACCTGGAGGACCAGCGCGGCTCGACGGCCCTCGATCAGTACCAGGAGACCCGGCAGCGTCTGCTCCACGGCTCCGCCCAGCACGACCACCTGCTGCCCGGCCGCCACCTGCTCTCCACCGGCCTGGAGGCCTTTCAGGAGTGGATCGAGACCGAGCGCCTCGCGAGCGGTGCCGAGGAGCGCGAGCGGCTCGGCCTCTTCCTGCAGGATCAGTGGGAGCAGGGACCGGAGGGGCGGCTCAAGCTGATCGGCGGCCTGCGCCTCGACCACGACTCGCAGTTCGGCACCCACCTGACGCCCAAGCTCAGCCTGCGTCGCGACCTCGGTCGCTCTGTGATCCTGCGCGCGGGACTCGGCCAGGGCTTCCGGGCGCCGGACTTCAAGGAGCTGTACATCTACTTCGCCCATCCGGCGGTCGGCTACGTGGTCTACGGCAACCCGGACCTCGAGCCCGAGCTCTCGCGCAGCGCCAATCTCGGCCTCGAGTGGCGCAGCAACCAGGGCTTCTGGCTCTCGGTGAACGCCTTCTACCACGACTTCGACAATCTCATCCAGGGCGTGCTCACCGACGAGCTGGTCGGTGGTCTCCGGAAGGCGGTCTACGTGAACGTCGCCGAGGCGACGATCCGCGGCCTCGAGTCGAACCTGCACCTGCGTCCCCTGCCGGCTCTGCAGGCCGAACTGGGCTACGCCTACCTCGACAGCCGCGACGAGGAGACGGGCTCCATCCTCGACGGCCGCCCCCGCCATCGGGGCACGCTGAATCTGGACTACCGCTTCGTGCGCGCGCGCGCGAACCTCGCCCTGCGCGCCTCGCTGGTCGGCGAGCGCAGCTTCACCCAGGAGACCAGCGGCCTCGCCTCGACCAAGGCCGATCCCTACGCCCTGCTCGACCTGCGCCTGAGCAAGGAGCTGGGCGAGCACCTCGGCCTCTCGCTGGCGGTCAAGAACGTTCTCGATGCGGGCGATCACGACTACCTGCGGGTCGCGCCGCGCCGCTTCGTCGCCGGCTTCAGCCTCAAGCACGGCAACCGCTGAACCCCTCACCCCCCCGCAAAGGAGTCCACATGAAGCTGCTTCGCCTGCTGCCCCTGCTGCTCGCGGTCGGCATCCTTGCCGGCGCCTGCAGCGACGATGAACTCGCCCCCACCGGCGACGACAACGAGACCGCGACGGTCGCGACCACCGACAACGGCGACGGCACCTTCACGACCGTCGTCGACGCCGGCTACCTGACCGCCACGGAGTGGATCTACGTCGACCTCGAGGCCGGCACCCAGGTGACGCCCGCCGATCCCGCCGCTTCCACCGAGTGGGATCTCGCCTTCAAGTTCGCGAACATCATCCTCAACGGCGGCGCCAACGGCAGCGGCGCCGCGGCGCTCCACGCCTACGACGACGGCGCCTTCGCCACCCTGGCGACCGCCCCGGAGACGGTCTACCTCACCGACACCGGCACAGGCGACGCCGGGCAAGCCTTCAACGCAGGCACGGGCTGGTACGACTACGATCCCATCTCGCACGCCTTTGCGATCCGGCCGGACCGCTACTATGCGATCCGCCGGGCGGACGGCTCCTACATCAAGCTCAAGATGATCGACTTCGTCGATGGCGCCGGCACGCCGGGCTTCCCGACCTTCGTCTGGGCGCCCATCGCCGGCGACTTCGCCGTGGCGACGGCCCTCGCCGGAGCGGCGCGGGAGACGGTGATCGTCGCCGCCCCGCTAGGCAGCAGCGACTGGGTGTACTTCAGCCTGGCGACCGGCCTGGCGGCCTCGCCCGCCGACCCCGCGAACGCGGACGACTACGATCTCGCGCTCAACTTCGCGAACATCCGCCTGAACGGCGGCACGAACGGCACCGGCGGTGTCGGCCTCGTCGCCTTCGACGACACGGGCTACGCAGCGCTGGCCACGGCGCCCGCGGCCGGCTACATCAGCGACACCGGCACCGGCGACAGCGGGCTGGCCTTCAACACGGGCAGCGGCTGGTACACCTATGACTTCATGACTCACACGATGAACGTCAACGCCGACCGCTACTACGCGATCGCCGGTGCGGACGGCAGGCACTACAAGCTCCGCGTGAACGCCTTCCACTACGAGAGCGGCGTCGCCGCCCACCTGAAGCTGGAGTGGGAACCGATCGCGGCGCCATAGACCCAAGAAACGGCGCCCCCGCTCCGTGGAGCGGGGGCGCCGCGCTTCTCCCCAGATCAAGAGGGCTCAACGACGGCCGGGACGCGACTCCGGCTTCGCCTCGGGCTTGCCGCGCTCCTTGCGCGAAGGCCGCTCCTCGGGCTTGGACGCCGGCTTGGATTCCGGCTTGGCCGCGGGTCTCGACTCCGGCCGGCGCTCCTCCGCGCGCGGCGGTTCGGGCTTCGCCTCGGGCTTGCTCTCGGGCTTCTCGGGGCGCACGGCCGGTTTGTCCTCGCGCTGCGCTGGGCGATCGTCGCGCTTGTCGCGGTCCTCGTCGCGGCGACTGGGCCGATCGCCGCGGCGATCGTCGTCGTCCTTGCGGCTGGGCCGATCCCCCGGCTCGTAGCGCCGGTCGTTGCGATCCCAGCGCTGCGGCCGATCCGGGCGGTCGTCCCGGCGATCCGACTTCGCGCCCCGATGATCCTCGCGGATCGCGACGGGCGGACGGCCGGGTTTGTCGCGATCCCAGTCCCCCGGCTTGACGACGTAGTGCACGCTCTTCCAGCGCAGGCGCGGGCCGTCGTGCCGATCGCGGTACCAGAAGTCGTACTCGGGGCGGTGGCCCCAGTGCCACCAGCGGCGATGGCACCAGTGGTGATCCCAGTGCCAGTCGACCCAGAGGTTGATGCTGACGTAGGGATCCCAGAAGGGGTCCCAGTAGCGGTCCGGGTACCACTGGTAGACGAGATAGCGCGGGTAGGGCACCACGGCGCGGACGTAGAACCAGGCGACGTCGCTGGCATAGCCGTCGGGGCCGCGGCCCTCGCCGTCCCAGGTCAGCTGTTCGTTGATCTCCCAGATCGCCTCCGACGGGTCGCCGCTGATGCGGCCGCCGACGCTCGCCGAGCGGTACCAGTACTCGTTGCTCGGCTCGAGCACGCCCAGGCGCAGCGGGTAGGGCGAGGCGACGGCGACGATGTACTCGATGCCCTTCGGCCCATCGATGACCAGGTCGTAGCGGTCCTCGGGGCCAGGGATCGAGTTGACCCGCCCGCCCTGCACCCACTGCGAGTCGCCGTAGCGGGGGTAGAGCAGGCTGAGGTAGCCGTCGCTGTCGACATTGTAGACGGCGACGTAGCTATCGGCGTTCGTGCGGAAGCGGATCGTCAGCCCCTGACCGTAGTCGTAGACGGCACCGTCCGCGTTGTCGAGCCAGACATCCACGTCCACGGGCCCGGCGGTCGACTGGTCGTAGGGCGTCACCGTCGCCGCCGCGGCCAGTGCCGGCAGCAGGAGCGCACTGAGGATCGCGATGAGCGTCTTCATGGTTTCCTCCTCTCCTAGCGACCGCCGGCGGCGTTGCGCGTGCCACCGGTGCGCTGCTTGAAGCTGTTGGCGTCGCCGGCCCGCGGGGCCTTGCCGGCGGCATTCGCCCCGGCGCCCGCGATCACGGCGAGCTCGGGATTGCCCTCGTCCACCTGGAAGGCCCAGTCGACCACCACGAAGTCCTCGCCGATCTCGCGCACGCGGAACTTCGCGAAGTGATTGTCCCAGGTCCAGACCAGGTAGGCGTGGCCCGTGTAGAGCCGCACCAGGTCCGCCTCGTCGAGAGTCCAGCCACCCTCGGGGGCCCAGTCGATCTCGTCGAGGGACTCGACCCAGCCGGCGCTCTGCAGGTCGGTGCCGTAGACGTCCTCCCCTACCAGGACGTCGGTGCTCTGCATCGCGTAGCGATCCCCATCCCAGAGGAGGTACATGTCGGCGTAGGGATCGTCCCAGGGGAGCACCATGTGCTGGTAGAAGCCCGAGAAGTCGACCCCGGCCAGGGCGTCCTCGTCGTAGACGGTGATCCGCCCGGCGGGACGCGGCGTGTCGTGGATGGTCTCGTAGCTGAGCTCGCTCTCGCGGCCGTCCCAATCCCGCGCCGCGACGGCGTAGTAGTAGGTGATGCCGTTGCTCACCTGGCCGTCGCGGTAGTACTCGTCGATGCTGGAGCCGATCACCGCGTAGGGACCGCTGGCGTTCGGGCTGCGGTAGATGCTGTAGCTGGCGAGGTCGGCGTCATGGATCGGGCTCCAGTAGAGCTCTACGGAGCGATCGCCCGTGACCGAGAAGACGCCCGAGGGGGCGGGGAGTCGCGGCTCCTCATGCCAAAGGCGGGAGCTGCGACAGGCGCCCAGGCCGAGGGCCATCGCCACCAGGAGTGCGCCGCGGATCAGGTTGCTGGTTATCATCGCGTGACCTCCGTTCCTCGCTGTCCTCGGGCCCGGCTAGCGGCCGCCTGCGCGGCCGTGAGACCGGGACTTCGGCTTGCTGTCCTTGGGCCTTGCGGTGTCCGGCCCGCGCTCCTCGCGGATGTCCTTGATCATCTCGCGCAGGCGGGCGTTGAAGCGCTTCTCGAAGAGCTCGAAGCGCGCCTGCTGCTCGAGGGAGAGCAGGGGGAAGGCCTGGCGCCGGAAGGCGCCCTCCTCGGCCTGCAGGCGCTCGTCCAGGCGGCGCATGTCCGCCATCACCGAGCGGATCTGGTCGCCGTTGCGGCTGGAGTCCTTGACGAGCACCTCCAGCGCCTGCTCGAGGCCGCGGCGCTCCTGGCGGTGCCGCGTGCGGGCGCGGTCGTAATCCTCGTAGAGCGGCACGAACTCGCGCGCGGCCTGCGAGTCGAGTCCCAGTTCGCGCACGAGCTCCCAGGACTTGACGTCGCGGATTTGCTGGCGCAGGTCCTGCCGCTCGCGCTCCTGAAGGGCCGCCGCCGGCGCCGCCGTCAGGCTCAGGATCAGCAGGCCGGGGACGATCGCCATCTTGCGCATCTCGGTTCCTCCTCGCGCTCAGCCGCGCAGGCTGGCCAGGCGCTCCGCCAGCGCCGCCATTTCCGTCACCGTCAGCTCTTCGAGCAACTGATCGGGATCCTCGTCTTCCGCTGCCAGCGACGGGCTTTCGTCGAGCAGGATCTCCAGCTCGCCCGCGCCGGCTGCCAGCTCCAGCTCCAGGGCCGCCAGGCCGGGCAGCGGCCCCTGCCCCTCGGCGATCGGGGCCCGCGGCGCGCCGGGCAGCTCGGGCGACCGCTGGCTCCACCAGAAGAGCGCGACCAGCAGCAGGATCGCCGCCGCGGCCAGGCCGCCCCAGGCCAGGCGCGCCGGCAGGGGCGCGCGCTCCGGCGTCGCTGGCGTCTCCTCGGCAAGCCCGCGGAGCACCCGCGCGCGCAGGGCCGGCCAGTAGTCCGCGGGCGGTTCGCCGAGGGGCCGCTCCGCCAGCCGCGCCAGCGTCCGGCGCAGGGCCGCCAACTCGCTGGCGCAGCCGGGGCAGCGCGTCAGGTGCTCGGCCAGCTCGCCGGCGGCGGCCGCGTCCCGCCCGCCCGCCCGCTCGGCGTCGAGGGCGTCCAGGAGGCGATCCTGCCAGGCGCGGCAGGCCCTAGTCGTCGAGCGCGTCTTCATCGCTCAGCTCCCGCTTCAACTTCTGCAGGGCCTGGAAGTGGTTGGCCCGCACGCCGCCCTCGCTGCGCTGGAGCGCGGCGGCGATCTCGCCGTAGTCCAGCCCTTCCCGGTGCCGCATCAGGAAGACGGCCCGCTGCTTCGGCGGCAGGGCGGCCACCGCCCGCTCGATGCGAGTGGCCAGATCCTTGCGCGCCAGGTCGCGCTCCGGCTGGCCGCGCCGCGTGCGCAGCCGCCGCACCACGTCGCCGAGGGCGACCAGCGGGTGCCGTCGCGCGCTGCGCAGCCGGCTCAGGCAGAGATTCACGGCGATCCGATGCAACCAGGTCCCGAAGCTCGCCCGGAACTCGAAACTCGGCAGGGCTCGGAAGGCTCGGATGAAGGTCTCCTGCGCGATGTCGTCGGCCGCGTCCGGGTCGCCCAGCATGCCCAGCGCCAGGCGATGGATCCGCTTCTCGTGCCGCTCCATGAGTGCGTCGAAGGTCCATCGCTCCCCCTCCAGGAATCGCCGGACGAGCTCGCCGTCGTCGAGTCCCGCGTGCCGGCTCACTGTCGATCTCCGGAAGCTTGGACGCCGGGGCGGCCGGTCCGTTTAAGGGCCCCGCCGCGTAACGACCGCGTAACGACTGGGAGCGATCCTCTCTCGCGACGCACCGGCAGGAGGCCGGCACCCAACCCGGCAAAGGAGGCCCGCGTGTCCACCTTCGTGGTCAGCTTCCTCGGCGATCCCCAGCGCAGCTTCCGCGGCCGGGTCCGGCACGTGGCCTCGGGCGAGGAGGCCGTTTTCGCCTCGGTCACCGACCTGCTCCTCTTCTTCGAGGAGACGGCGGGCTTGACGGGCCGGGACCCCGAGACGGCGGAGACGGCCCCGCCCCGGTTGGAGACGCCGGAGGGGCATCGGGACGCCTGAGGCGCTCCCCCAGTTCGCGCAGGCGCGGCGAGGGCGGCAGGTCCAGCTCCTCGATGAGCAGGCGCTCGTAGCGCTGGTAGTCCGCCAGGGCCTCTCGGCGCTGGCCGAGGCGGCGCTGGGCCTCGATGAGATGCCAGTGCAGGCCCTCGGCGTAGGGATCGCGCTCCAGCCCCTGGCGGCAGAGGACCGGCAGCTCCGCCCAGCGCTCGCCCTTCGCCAGGAGGCCAAGCAGCCGCTCCAAGGCCCGCAAGAAGCGATCGCGCAGGCCTTCCCGTTCGAGCACCGCCATCTCCTCGTAGGGGCTCTCGGCCAGGAAATCGCCGCGATAGAGCGCCAGGGCGGCCCGCAGCGCCGCCTCCAGGCCCTTCGCGTCGTCGCGCCGCCGGGCGGCCTCCGCGGCAGCCAGCCCGGCCTCGAACTCGGCCACGTCGTAGCGGTGCCCGGCTCCCGGATCGAGCCGGCAGGCTTCCTGGCGGTGCTGCACATGCGAGGGGCCCTCGTCTCGATCGAGCAGCCGCCGGAGCTGGAAGATGCTCTGGCGCAGGTTGCCGCGGCTGCGCTGCGGATCGGCTTCCGGCCAGAGCGCTTCGAGGATCTGCTCCTGGGGCACCCAGCGAAAGCGCTGTACGAGGAGCAGCTGGAAGAGCCGCAGCGCGCGGCGCGAGGGCCAGTCCTCGAGGCGCAGGCAGTCCTCGCCCCGCTCGATCTCGAGCGGACCCAGGGCGCGGACGTGCAGCGAGTGCCCCGGCGCCGCGCTGAGCTCCGCGGCCGCGGCCTGGGCAGCGCCGTCCCGGCGGCCGCGCGCGAGCCGCGCGAGCAGGCCGCGCGCGCCGTCGCCACCCAGCCGGCCGAGCAGCTCCACGAGGCGCAGCCGGCAGCCCTCGTCCGCGCTCTCCGCGAGTGGCGCCAGGGCGGCGAGAGCCGCCTCCCCCATCGCATCGAGGGAACGGGTGGCGTGCTCCGCCTCGATCCCCCGCGCCAGTGCCGCCGCCCAGAGGCGCGCGCAGGCTGCTGGCTGCTGGACGCGCAGGGCGCGCTCGTGCTCCGAGGCGGCCAGGGCGCTCAGGAATTCGGCGAGCGGCGCGTCGGCGAGTCGGCCGGCGGCGAGGGCGCGATCCAGGCGCAGGCAGGCGAGCCGCCGTCGCTCGAACTGGGCGTCGGCGGCCCCCAGCAGGCGCTCGGCGCGCTGCCAGTGCGGCCCCTCGTGACCGGGCGCCGCGGCCAGACCGAGCAGGGTCTCGCAGTGCCCCTCGTGCAGACGATGCCCCACGCTGCGCGCCGCGGCCAGCGCCCGGCGCAGGCGGCGGCGGGCGATGAGCCGATTGCCCTCGGCGAGATCGAGTTCGGCCAGGGCCAGGTGCGGGATGGAGCGCATCTCCGCCTCCGCCTCGCGCTCACCCAGTTCCTGCGCCCGCTCGAGGTGCGCGCGGGCGGCGGTGTACTCGCCCTCGAGGAAGCGCAGGCGGCCGAGGCTGTAGTGCAGGACGGCCAGCATCGTTGCGTACTCGAGTCGCTCGGCGATGCGCAGGGCCTCCTCGCAGCAGTCGGCGGCCTCGCGCAGCTCACCGGCCTCCACGAGCGCCCAGCCCAGCACGCCCAGGCTGTGGCAGATGCGCCGCGGGTCGCCCAGCTCGCGGAAGATGGCCACGGAGCGGCGGCCGGCGCGCTTCGCCTCGCGGAACTCGCCGCGCGGCCCGTAGACGTTGCCCACCAGCAGGTAGAGCACCCGCCCCTCGCCGAGCGCATCCTGGCGACGGCGGAAGATGCGCCCGGCCTGCACGAGCGCCGCGGCGCCCTCCTCCAGACGCCCCAAGTCGCAGGCCGAGACGCCACGGAGGCCGAGCAGGCGCCCTTCCACGGCCGGCCGCAGGCCGGGCTCGGCCAGGGCGCGGTCGCACAGGCGCAGGCAGCTGCGGTAGTTGCCTTGACGCATGGCGAGCTGGGCGAGCAGGCTGAGCAGCTCGACACGCCGCGGGCCGCTCGCCGCCCGGCGCAGGGCAGCCCGATAGGCGCGCGCCGCCTCGGTGAAGCGGCCCTGCACCTCGTGCACCCGTCCGAGCAGGTGCAGGGCCGAGGCGCTCGCTGCGAGCCGCGCTGCCGGCAGGCTGACGAGCAGCTCGCGGAGCAGGCTGTACTGGCCGGTGGCGAGCAGCTCCTCGCCCTGGCGCTCGCAGAGGGCGAGCAGCCCGTCGCTGTCGCCCGCCTCGGCGCTGGCCGCGGCGGCGCCGATCCAGTCGCCCCGCTGCCGCAGCAGGCCCGCCGCGCGGCTCAGCAGCGCCTGCCGCCGCGCTTCGCCCTCGTGCCGGGCGAGCTGCTCGCGCAGGCAGTCGCGAAAGAGCGCGTGCAGGCGGTAGCCGCCCGCCGCATCGGGGGCGAGGAAGCAGTTGCGCCGCGCCAACTCGGCGAGCCGCGCGGCCGCGTCGCGGCTTCCCAGCAGCGCATCGCAGAGCGCGGGCTCCTGGCGCGGCAGGATGGCGATCGCGCGCAGGAAGCGGCGGGTCTCGGCGGGTAGTCCGGCCAGCACCTCTTCGGCGAAGTAGGCGAACCAGTCGCCGCGCGCGGCGCGCAGGCCCGCGAGCGCCGCGGCGAGCGCGGCCGGCGTCGGCTCGGCAAGGCCCTGGAAGAGAATGCCCACGCCCGCCGCCCAGCCCTCGGTCAGGGTCGCAATGCGCGCTGCCTCCGCTGCCGGCAGCAGCTTGCCCGGAAAGCGCAGCGCATAGAGCGCCGCGATCTCCTCGGCGCTGAATGCCAACTCCGCGGCGCCGAGGCTGGCCAGCTCGCCGGCCGCGCGCAGGCGCGTCAGCGGCAGGTCCAGGGCTTCCCGCGAGAGAAGCGCCAGACACCCCGTGGCGGGTAGCTGGCGGAGCAGGCGCTCGAGCAGGGCCCGCACCGGCGGCGCTCCGGCCACGAGATGCAGGTCGTCGAGCACGACCAGGCAGGGCGCCGGCGCCGCGGCGAGCAGGGCCAGGGTGCCGCCGAGCCGGTCCTCGGGCTCCATCTCGCTCGCGGGATCGACGGGGCGGCCCAGGGCGCGGCGCAGGGCGGCCTCGAAGAGCCGCGCGAAGGCCGCGGAGTCGGCATCGCCCGCCTCCAAGCTCAGCCAGGCCACGGGACCCGCGTGCCGGCCCGCGGCGCGCGCGAGGAAGGCCGTCTTGCCGAAGCCCGCGCCCGCGGTGACGGCGAGCACGCGCCGACGTCGACAAGTCTCCCAGAGCTCGTCGAGGCGAGGGCGCTCGAGGTACAGGGCCGGCAGCCGGGGCGGCTCCAGCTTGGTGAGGACGAGCGAGGATGGCATGGCGCGGTCACCCGGCGGCTGGCGGTCGCAATCCAGTATGCCGCTTCCCGGGCAGGCACTCAAGCGAACCCGCCGGCGTCCGCGCGGGGTCCGGCGCTTTCCCCGCATTGCTCGCCGGCGGGCATGACGGTTGCCCCCGCGTTCAGCGGTATCGCCGCACCGCCATCGCGAATGGAAAGGACTGCCATGCCCGCCTCGGACGGCAAGCGCCAGATCTGGATCATCCCGGGTGAATCGCCGGGGGGCTTCGTCCCGATCCCGGCGGACCGGGCGCCCGGTCACCGCGTCGTGGCCGCGCCCATCGCGCGGCGACAGCGCCGCTCCGAGACGCGTCCGCTGCGCCTGCTCGCGCGGCTCTACGGGCTCGGCCCCCTCGGCGCCCTGTTCGGAGGCGCGACGCGCGGGGAGCAGATCCTGGCCGGGACCGCCCTCGGCGCCGGAGTCCTCTGGCTGCTGCTGCAACTGCCGCCCGTCGCGGCGGGCCTGCCGGCCCTGCCGCGGCTGGGCCTCGCGCTGCTTTGCGGCGGCCTCGCGCTGGCGGCCTGGTCCCGCGAGTTGGCCCTGGCCGCGGGCCAGCGGCGCCTCAACCGCGACCGCCTGCCGGCCTGGATGCGCGGCAGCGGCGGGGCGGCGCTGCTCGGCCTGACCCTGCCCGGATTCGGGCTGCTCCTCGCCGGACGGGCGCGGCGCGCGGCCCTTGCCTTCGTCAATGCGGGACTCACGCTGGGCGCGCTCTGCGCGGCGGCCGGCTTGATCCTGACGCCCGGACCAGGAAAGCCGAGCGCCGCCGTCGAACTGTGCCTCGGTGGGACGCTCCTCGCGGTCGCGCTGGGAGCCCTCCTCTGGGTGGCGGGCGCCCTCGACGGCGGCCGGCTCCTGGCCAATGCCGCCCGCCGGCCGCGCGCGGTGCCGGCGGACCGCTTCGCTCTCGCCCTGCTCCTGGCCCTGATGCTCTTCGGCGCCGCCTTCGATCCCGCCGAGCTGGCCAGCGACCTCGACGCCATCGCCGCCTCGCTGCAGGCCCGCGACTTCCGCCACGTCCCGCTGGCCTGCGAGCTCTGGGCCCTGCGCCTCGATCCCTCCCGTCCGGAGTACGCGCTGCGCGCGGCGGATCTCGCCGCCGCCAGCGATCGGCCGACCCTGGCCGGCGCCCTCCTCTACTCGGTGCGCGAGCGCTGGCAGGTCTGCACGGTTCGCTTCGGCCGCGAGTGGCCGCGCCGCCCGCGCCTGGACGGCCACGCGGCGGTGGGCGCCGCGCTCCCCCAGTAGCGCCCGACTTGGCATGGCCGGGCGCCGCGGTGTACCTTTGCGGAGTGGGATGTCCGCCATGGCTCCCGGAGCCGGAGGTCACCGATGACGCTCTGCAGCCGCCGCGACTTCATCAAGGGTCTCGCCGCGGGATCCGCCCTCGCCCTCACGCCCCTGCCCTTGCTCGGCGCCGAGGAGACGCCGCGCACCCTCGCGATTGCCCGCTGGCAGGGCGAGGCACTCGGCGAGGCGACGCTCGACGCCGCGGCGGGCCGCCTCACCGAGCGCGCGATCGCGGCCCTGGGCGGCATGGGCCGCTTCGTCACGAAGGGCGATCGCGTCTGGGTGAAGCCCAACATCGGCTGGAACCGGAGCCCCGCCCAGGCGGCCAACACGCACCCGGCCGTCGTCGGCGCGCTCGTGCGCCTCTGTCTCGAGGCCGGCGCCAAGAGCGTGCGCGTCGGCGACCACACCTGCCATGAGCCGCGGCAGACCTACGCGACGAGCGGCATCGCCGCCGCCGTCGCGGCCGCGGGCGGCGAGATGGTGACGCTCGACCCCGCGCGCTGCCGGCGCGTGGCGCTCGGCGGCAAGCGGCTCAAGGAGTGGGAGCTCTTCCCGGAGATCCTCGAGGCCGACCTCGTCATCAACGCGCCGATCGCCAAGCACCACGGGCTCTCGCGCACGACGGCCTGCATGAAGAACTACATGGGCGTCGTCGGCGGCAATCGCAGCGTCTGGCACCAGGACTTCGCGACCTGCCTGGTGGACATCACGGCCTTCCTGAAGCCGCGCCTGTGCGTGCTGGACGCGACGCGCGTGCTCCTGCGCCACGGCCCGCAGGGCGGCAACCTCGAGGACGTGGCGACGCCCGGCCTGGTCGCCGCCGGCGCCGACATCGTCGCGCTGGACGCGCTGGCCGCCGAGCTGATCGGCCTCGCGCCGGCCGAGCTGCCCGTGCTGAAGGCGGGCGTTGCGGCGGGCCTGGGCAGCCTCGACTACCGCGCGCAGGCCGGTGCGGAGCTCGCCGTCTCGTGACCGCGCGGGGCCGGGCGCGGCGGCTCATCTGGCTGCGCCGCGGCGTCCAGGCGGCGAGCCTGGCGCTCTTCGTCGGGCTGCTCCTCGCCATGCGGCCGCCAGAGAGCGGCGCGCCCTCGCCCCGGCTCGGCTTCTACTTCCACCTCGATCCGCTGCTGCTCGTCGGCGCCTGGCTGGGCGGCGAGCGCCTCGCCGGGCCCGCGCTGCTCGCCCTCGCCACGCTCGCGCTCACCGTGCTGCTCGGCCGCGTCTTCTGCGGCTGGCTGTGTCCCCTCGGCGCGCTGCACAACGCGCTGAGCTGGCTGGGCTGGCGCAGCGCCGCCCGCCGCCGCGAGACGGACGGCCTCTCGCGCTGGCAGCGCGCCAAGTACTGGCTGCTCGTCGCCCTGCTCGTGATGGCCGTGGGCGGCGCGCACTGGACGGGCGTCTTCGATCCCCAGTCCCTGCTCTACCGCAGCCTGACGACGGGGCTGCTGCCCGGCCTCGACTGGGGGATCAGCGCGGGCGCAGCGGCGATCTTCCAGGCCGACCCGCAGCTGGGGCCGCTGCACCTGACCGCGCTCAGCGAGCCGCTCTACCGCTTCTGGCGGGACGCGCTGCTCGCTGGCAGGGAGTTCGTTTTCGCGGGCGGCGGGCTCATCCTGGCCCTGTTGCTCGCGCTGCTCGCGCTGAACCTCTGGCGGCCGCGTTTCTGGTGTCGTTACCTGTGCCCTCTCGGCGCGCTGCTCGGCGCCTGCGCGGGGCGCACGGCCCTGCGCCTGACGCCGACCGGAACCTGCGGCGCCTGCCAGCGCTGCCTGCTGCGCTGCCCCGCGGCGGCGCAGCCCGAGAAGCCCGGTCAGTGGTTGCCCGAGGAGTGCTTCGGCTGCTGGAACTGCGTGGCGAGCTGCGGCGAGGACGCCCTCGACTTCCGCTGGCAGTGGCCCTGGCGGCGGCCCGCCGCCGCGCGCGTGGACCTCGGCCGGCGCGCGCTCGTCGGCGCGGGGCTGGCGGGCCTCGGCGCGCTGCTCGTCTTCAAGTTGCCGCCGAGCGCGCGGGCGAAGACCTTTGGCCCCGAACTGATCCGCCCGCCGGGCGCCCTCGCCGAGGGCGACTTCCTCGCCCGCTGCGTGCAGTGCGGCCTGTGCATGCAGGTCTGCCCGACGGGCGCGCTGCAGCCGGCCATCGATCAGGCGGGCCTGGCCGGCCTCTGGACGCCCGTGCTCGTGCCGCGCCTGGGCTACTGCGAGCACGGCTGCGCGCTCTGCGGGCAGGTCTGCCCGACGGGCGCGATCGCGCCGCTCGCGCTCGCCGAGAAGCAGGCGCTGAGTATCGGCCTCGCCACCATCGACACCACGCGCTGCCTGCCCTACGTCTACGGGCGCGAGTGCATCGTCTGCGAGGAGCACTGCCCCGTGCCGACGAAGGCGATCTACTTCGTGGAGACGGAGGTCACGCTGCGCGGCGGCGAGCGGCGGGTGCTCAAGCAGCCGCGCGTGGAACCGACGCTCTGCACGGGCTGCGGCATCTGCGAGACGAAGTGCCCCTTCGCCGACCGCGCGGCGATTCGCGTGACGAGCGCGAACGAGAGCCGGCATCCGGCGAACCAGCCGCTGCTGCCGGGCGGGACGGAGAGCGTTGGAAGCAATCCCTACGGCGCCTAGCGCAGAGTCGGCAGGGAGACGAGTCCCGACTGCAGGCGCAGGGTATCACCGGCGATCCGGGCTGCACCGAAGCGGCCGGCATAGTCGCGGAAGCTGAGGCCCTGCGCGGCTGCGGCGAGCAGCGAGGCATCCCGCCGGCAGATCGCCGCCAGCGCCGCGAGGGCGGCCCGCGCTGCGCCGCTGTCCGGGTAGGCGGCCACGAAGGCGCGCTCGGGCGAGAGCGCCTCGCCGTAGTCCCCCACCGCCGCATAGACGCGCCCGTCGAGGCTGAGCGGATCGCCGCCGGAGAAGGGCAGGTAGGGCTCCTCGCTGAAGGCGCCGCGCAGGAGCCGCTCGCTGTGCGGGCGCAGGCCCGCCTGCGGGAGCGCCGCGAAGAGCGGATCGCCGCCCGGCGCGGGACGGGACCCCGCCGCGGCGTCGGCAATGGCGGCCATCGCGGGCTGCAGCGCGGGCGCGCCGTCCGGGTTGTTGACCTGGATGAAGAGGTCCCCCGCAACCAGCGTGAGCTGATGGGGCGCGGCGCTGTGCCGGTGAGCCAGCGCCGGCAGCGGCGCCTCGCGCCCGCACTTGAGCAGATAGACCGCGTAGGCCGCGCGGGCGTCCTCGAGGCGGTAGACCTCGAGGTCCAGCTCGCGATCCGCGCTGTCGGCGTAGGCCGCGACCAACAGATCGACGAAGCCGAACTCGTGGAAGAGCTCGGCGCCACCGTCGATGTGGCCGTAGAGCTCGCGGCCGGGGTAGAGCCGCGGCGCGCCGGCGAGCCGCCAGCCCGCCGGCGCCGGCGGGGGCGCGAGGGGCTCGCGCGCCGCCGCCGCACTCGCGAGCACGAGCAGCAGCCAGGCCAGCGCGCGCATCAGGCCTGCAGGTGCTCGATGCGCGCGGGGTCGGCGATGCCGAGGCCGAGGGTCTCGGCGTAGCGCAGGTAGTCCGTGTAGCGCGGGTGCTCGTTGACGGCCACGCCCATCGCCTTGCGCTTGGCGACCATGAGATCGTGGCAGACGCGGTCCAGCGCGAAGGGATCCGTGGCCAGGAAGAGCCGCTGGTAGTCCCAGGTGAAGGCGGCGTTGGGCATCGGGCCGCCGTCGTACTGACCGACCAGGCCCTCGTTCACGTTCAGCACCAGCTTGTCGCGCAGGCAGGGGAAGGCGAGCACCTCGGTGCACACCTTGAAGAAGAGCGGCTGGTGCAGGCGGCCCGTGTTGCAGATGGCGCCGTAGCCGAGGTTCTTGGTCGCCATCGAGATGCCGTTGCCCGTGTTCTTGAAGACGGCCAGGTTGATGATCTTCGTGAGCCGCTGGGTGACCAGCCTGCCGAAGGGCGAGCGCAGGTCGCTCACGACGTGCTGGTGCAGGTAGTTCAGATCCGTCGGCGCCGGCGCCTCGGCCCAGTAGAGGACTTCGTCATCGAAGTTGCCCGCGCTGACATGGCGCCCATCCTTGAGCCAGCCGCTCTGATCGGCGCCGTCCTCGAAGGCCGCTTCGTCCATGGTCTGGAGCCCCTCGATGCCGACGCCCGGGAAGCGCTCGGCCGTGAAGCCCGCTTCCGCGAGCATGATGTCGAAGCGATCCCAGATGACGATGTTCGCGCGCGGCAGGCCGTTCTCCGTGAGCCAGGCGATCACCGCATCCGCCAGTTCCAGGTGCGTGCTGATCAGCCCCGCGCCCACGGGGTTCACCTTGATGCCGACCACATCGTCCGCCGCGAAGAGCCGCTTGAAGGCCGCGCCCTCGTCCGTGCCGAAGAGGCTGCGCAGGCCGCGGCGGAACATGATCCCCACGGCAGCGGCGTCGACGAGGCCCGCCGCGATCGCCGCCGGCTCGTGGACCTCGACGACCCGCCCCGGCTGCGCGCCCGGCAGCGAGTGCGCCGTGCGCGGCGCGGCCAGCGCCTTGTCGATGTTCGTCGCCGGCTCGGCCGGCGCCGCCTCGTCCGCCCAGACCGCCGGGCGGCCGAGCAGGAGCCCCGCGCCGGCGAAGCCGCCGGCCTTGAGGAAACCGCGGCGGTCGCAGTGGAAGAGCCCGTCCATCGTGCGGTAGCGCATCGTCGTCCCCTTTCGTCGCGCGGACTCTAGCGCAAGCCGCGGCGCGCGGGAACCGCTATCCGGGCCGCCCGGAGTCCGGGCGCGCCGGCGCCCTCGCCTGCTTGGGGCAGCCACAGGAGGAGGCGATCGCATTCCCTATCTCTTTGAATTGAAAGATGTTACAATGGTGACTGGATCTTGACATTTCCCGGCCTGTGAATACCTTCACAAGGACAAGCATGTCCTGAACTTGGCGACCTTGCCACCCCCCCTGCCGGGACAGGAGGTCGACGCCATGCAGGATCGGCGCGAGTTCCTCAAGGGCCTCGGGGCCGCGAGCCTGGGCAGCGCGCTGCCCGCCGCCGCGGGCGCGGAAGCGTCCGCGCGCAGCCACGACGAAGACCTCGGCGTGCTCGTCGACACCACCTACTGCGTGGGCTGCCGCAAGTGCGAGTGGGCCTGCCGGGACAGCAACCGCATGGCCAATGAGCCCATCGAGAACTACGCCAATGCGGCCACGCTGAGCGCGCCGCGGCGGCCGGATGCGAAGCTCCACACCGTGGTGAACGCCTACCCGGGCGCAGCGGACGGCGAGCCGCGCTTCGTGAAGTTCCAGTGCATGCACTGTCTGGAGCCGGCCTGCGCGAGCGCCTGCATCGTCGGCGCGCTCAGGAAGGACGCGAGCGGGCCGGTCAGCTACGACGCCGGCAAGTGCATCGGCTGCCGTTACTGCATGGTGGCTTGCCCGTTCCAGATCCCGACCTACGAGTACGACGTGGCGCTCGACCCGCGCGTCATGAAGTGCACCTTCTGCTTCGAGAAGACGGTGCGGGCGGGCGGGCGACCGGCCTGCGTCGACATCTGCCCCAAGGGCTGTCTGATCTACGGCAGCCGCGCCGAGCTCATCGACTACGCGCGCCGGTGCCGCCAGCGCGATCCCGACCGCTACCATGACCACCTCTACGGCGAGCACGAGGCGGGAGGCACGAGCTGGCTCTACCTCGCCGCCGCGCCGCTGACCGCGCTGGGCTTCCCGGCACTCGGGGCGCAGGCGCCGGGCCACTACACCGAGCGCGTGCAGCACGCGGTCTTCAAGCACTTCTTCCCGCCC
>VGXI01000014.1 GCA_016873475.1 bacterium
AGCGAGCAGCTTCAGCGCCACCCGGCGGTCGAGCCCGGCGTCGTGGGCCAGGTAGACAACGCCGCTGCCGCCGCGCCCCAGCGTCTCGAGCACGCGGAAGCTGGCGATGCGCGCGGGAACGCCCTGCGGCTCGGCCGTTGCCATCTCCCCTCCCTGTGCGCCCGAGTCTAGACCAGGGCCGCCGGAAGCGCCAGGCGCCCAGGCCCCGGCGGCGGCCCTTTCTGTTGCCGGGCGGGCGGCGATCGGCTAGGCTCCGCGCCCACTCCGGCCCCGGCCGCGACCGCCGCGCGCCGCGATCGCCGCTCTCACGCTGCCCGGGGGGCCCCATGGACCTGCTGCTCTGGCTCAAGGCCGCCGTCCTCGGCATCGTCGAGGGGGCCACGGAGTTCATTCCCGTCTCCTCGACCGGACACCTCATCCTCACCCAGGCCCTGATCGGCTTCGAAGGTGCCAAGGCGAACGCCTTCGTCATCTTCATCCAACTGGGAGCGATCCTGGCCGTGGTCTGGCGCTACCGGGCCAAGCTCTTCGGCGCCCTCTTCGCCCTGCCCCGCGAGGCGGCGGCGCGGCGGCTCTTCGCGAACCTCGTGATCGGCACCCTGCCGGCCATCGCCGTCGGCCTGCCCACCGACGACTGGATCGAGGCGCACCTGTTCAAGCCCCTTCCGGTGGCCCTGGCGCTCATCGCCGGCGGCGTCGCCATCCTGATCATCGAAGGCCGGCAGCGAGCGCAGCGCGCGGCTACCATCGACGACATCACCTGGCGCCTCGCGCTCGGCGTCGGGCTGATCCAGGTGCTCTCGATCGTCTGGCCGGGCATCTCGCGCTCCGGGGCGACCATCCTCGGCGGCCTCGTGCTGGGGCTCTCGCGCGTGGCCGCCACCGAGTTCTCCTTCTTTCTGGCCATTCCGGCGATGCTGGGCGCCTCGATCGTCAAGCTCGCCGGCGTGCGCGGCGAGATGCACGCGTCCGACCTGCCGGTCTTCGCCATCGGCTTCGCCGTGTCCTTCGTCGTCGCCCTGCTCGTGATCAAGTGGCTGATCGGCTTCGTCTCGCGTCACTCCTTCGTGCCCTTCGCCTGGTACCGCCTCGCCACCGGTGCGGCGGTGCTGGCGGCGGTGGCCCTGGGCGTGGCCAGGGGCTAGCCCGAGCCCAGAGGAGGCGCCGTGCCCGACTCGTCCCGCTCGCCCTGGCGCTTCGTGCCGACGCTCTACTTCGCCGAGGGCGTGCCCTACATCCTCGTCAACTCGGTCTCGGTCGTGCTCTACAAGCGCCTGGGGATCGACAATGCGGCGATCGCCTTCTGGACCAGCCTGCTCTACCTGCCCTGGGTGGCGAAGATGCTCTGGAGCCCCGCCGTGGACACGCGCGGGACGAAGCGCAACTGGATCCTCGGCGCGCAGGCGGCCCTCGCGGCCTGCCTGGCCGCGCTTGCGGTGGGCGTCGGCCTGCCGGGCGCCTTCGCCGTCACGCTGGCCGTCTTCTGGCTGGCCGCCCTGGTCTCGGCCACGCACGACATCGCGGCCGACGGCTTCTACCTCTACGCCCTGGGCGAGCGCGAGCAGGCCCTCTTCGTCGGCGTGCGCACGCTCTTCTACCGGGCGGCGATGATCTTCGGCTCGGGCTTCCTCGTCTTCCTGGCCGGCCGCCTGGAGCTGCGCCTGGGAGCCGTGCCCCGCGCCTGGAGCCTGGCCTTCGCGATCGCTGCCGCGCTCTTCGGCGCGCTGGCGCTCTGGCACCGCTTCGCCCTGCCGCGTCCGGCCGGGGACATGCCGCGCGCGCGCCAGGCCGCCGCGCCCGGCGCCGGCTGGGGCCGCATCTTCGCCGCCTGGTTCCGCCAGCGGCGGGCGGCGGCCATCCTCGCCTTCATCCTGCTCTTCCGGCTGGGCGAGGCCCTGCTGCTCAAGCTGGCGGCGCCCTTCCTGCTCGACGAGCGCGCCCAGGGCGGCCTCGGCTTCACGACGGCCCAGGTGGGCCTCGCCTACGGCACGCTCGGCCTGGGCTCGCTGATCCTGGGCGGCGTCCTCGGCGGCTGGCTGATCGCGCGCTTCGGTTTGCGGCGGCTGCTCTGGCCGCTGGGGCTGGTGCTCAACGTGCCGCACGCAGCCTACCTCTACATGGCCATCGCGCAGCCCGGGCCGGCCCTCGCCTATCCGCTCGTGGCGATCGAGCAGCTCGGTTACGGGCTCGGCACCACGGCCTTCATGGTCGTTCTGATGCGCGCCTCGCGCGGGGAGCACCGCACCTCGCATTACGCGATCGCCACCGGCTTCATGGCCCTGGGGATGATGCTGCCGGGCATGCTGAGCGGGGCGATCCAGGGCGCACTCGGCTACCCCCGGTTCTTTCTCCTCGTCCTCCTGCTGGGCCTGCCCGGGCTCGCGACGTTGCCCTTCCTGCCCCGCTTCGCGGACGAGAGCCCGCCCGCCGCCTGAGCCGGGGCCCCCTTGACCGCGGGCCCCGGCCGTGGTCTTCTCGAATAGCGGCGCGCGGCCCCGGGTAAGGGAGCCCGTCCAACGCCGCCGCCCGCTCGCGGCCCATTGCCACCCGTCCGACAAGGAGTCCCCCGCCATGAGCACTCGCTTCCTGCGCGCCCCCGCCCTGCGCACCCTTGCCCTGGCCGCCCTCGGCCTGGCCCTGCTCGCTCTCGCCTTCGCGGCGCCGTCCGGCGCGCAGACGGCCGCCGGCGTCCCCCACATCAAGAACGGCGCCGCGCCCAAAGGCGGCGTCGAGACGCTCCAGCTCACCGAGCTCTGGCGCCGGGGCGGCGAGGACGACGAGGAGCTGCTCTTCGGGATCATCACCGACGCGGAGGTCGGCCCCGACGGCAACATCTACCTGCTCGACGCCCAGCTCAACGAGGTGAAGGTGCTCTCCCCCGAAGGCGAGCTGCTGCGCAGCATCGGCCGCGAGGGCGAGGGCCCGGGCGAGTTCCGCAACGCCCAGCAGTTCACCTTCCTGCCCGACGGCAACATCGGCGTCGCCCAGGTCTTTCCCGGCAAGCTGATCGGGCTCACGCCGAGCGGCGATCCGGCCCAGGACGTCGAGCCCGGCAAGGCCGATCCCACGGCCGGCGGATTCTTCGTCCTCGTCAACGCCGAGAGCGGCGGCGGCAATCTCGTCGTCACCGGCATCGACCTCAGTTTCGACCAGACGACGATGAGCCAGAAGCGCCACTACTTCGTGCGCAGCTATGGCCTCGACGGCAAGCAGAAGACCGAGTTCTACGGCGTGGACCGGACCTGGGTCTTCAACGACAACTTCAAGTTCCTCGAGTCGGACAACGACTTCGTCTGGCGCCGCTTCGGCGTGAGCGACACGGGCCAGGTCGTCGCCGCGCTGCAGCCCTACGAGTACGCGCTGAGCGTCTACGGCCCCGACGGCAAGCTCGAGCGGATCATCGAGCGCGAGTACGAGACCTGGCCGCGCAACGACCGGGTGCGCCAGCGCTACCAGAGCATCATGGAGGCCCAGTCGGCGCAGTTCCCGAACCGGCCGACGCCCGTGCTCGAGACCGACGAGCCCGACGTGCAACACCTGCGCTGCGCCGCCGACGGCACGATCTGGGTGCTGACGAGCCGCGCCATCTACGCGCCCGAGCCGGGCGTCCTGGCGCTCTGGGACGTCTTCTCCGCCCAGGGCGAGTTCCTCAAGCAGGTCAAGGCGATGGCCCCCGGCGACCCGGCCACGGACTGGCTCTTCCTCACGGACGAGGGGCTGGCCATCCAGGTGACCGGTTTCTGGGACGCCGCGCTGGCCGCCATGGGCGGCGGCGGCGCCGAGAGCGAAGAGGCGGCTCCAATGCAGATCATCTGCTACTCCACCAAGCCCTAGCCGGTGCGACAGGAGGCATCACGACCATGCACAGCGCCCTCTTGACCCTCTTCGCCCTCGGCCTCGCGGCGCCGGCCTTCGCGGCGCCCGCGCGGATCGACAACGGCGCCGCGCCCAGCGAGGGCCGCCGCGACGTCCAGCTCGAGGAGATCTGGCGGGCCGGCGGCGAGGACGACGAGATCTTCTTCGGCTCGATCGGCGCCGTCCAGCTCGGTGTCGACGGCCGCTTCCACATCCTCGACACGCAGCAGTCCTGCGTGCCGGTCTACTCGCCCGACGGCGAGCACCTGGCCACGCTCGGCCGCGAGGGAGACGGCCCCGGCGAGGTGCGCCGGCCCGGCGGCATGTTCCTGCTCGAGGACGGGCGCATCGCCCTCCTGCAGAGCTTCCCGGGCCGCATCGTCTTCCTCGACGCGGGCGGCAACCCCGCCGGCGAGGCCACCTACCAGGGCCCCGGTCAGGAGCAGGGCGCCTTCTGCGTCCTCAATGCCGGCCAGGGCCTGCCCGGCGGCGAGCTGCTGCTGCTGGGCATCCGCATGAGCTTCGGCGGCACGGTCAGCGACCAGACCTTCTTCCTCTCGCGCTGCGACGGCGCCGGCAAGGAGAAGGTCCAGTACCAGAGCAAGGGCTACCAGATCAACTACGCCGACTTCCGCCTCGACGAGGGGAAGATGGACTTCCTCTGGAACCGCTTCGCCGTCGGCCCCCAGGGGCGCGTCTACACGGCGCCGGAGCGCAACCAGTACCTCGTGCGCGTGCTGGCGCCCGACGGCAGCGTGGAGCGCGAGTTCACGCGGGCCTACACGGCGCCCGCCCGCGATGCCCAGGCCAAGCAGACGGCGACGCGGATCATGGAGGGCATCGGCAGCTACTACCCGACGCCCCTGCTCGGCACCACGGTCGAATCCACGGAGCCCGCCGTGGCGGCGCTCTTCGTCGACCCGCGGCGCAATGTCCTCGTCCAGACGGGCGACCCCGGCCAGCGCGATCCCGGCGTCTTCTGTCTGCTGGACGAGTTCGACGCCCAGGGCCGCTATGTCCGCCAGCTCGCCCTGCACTGCCCCGGCGATCCGCGCCAGGACGGCCTGGTCGTCCTCGGCGGCAATCGGGTCGTCGTCCTGCGCGGCGCGCTGGACGCCTGGCTCACGCAGCAGGCCGTGGCGGGCGAGGGCGAGAGCGCCGCGGAGGCGCCCGCGCTCGAGGTGATCTGTTACGCGATGCCCTGAGGAGCCGCCGGAAACCGGGTGGCCGGGCGCGCGTAGGCGCTCGGCCGCTCACCCCCCGCCCGCGCGAGGTTCATCGATGCGCCTTTCCGCCCCCCGCCACGGCCTCCCCCTCCTCATCGTCCTCCCGCTCAGCCTCCTCCTCGCCGCCTTCCTCGGGACGGCAGGCTGCGACAAGCGGAAGGGCGCGGGCGCCGCCGCCGACTCGACGGCCCTCGCCGACAGCGCGGCCGGCGACAGCGCCAAGGCCGCGGCGCCGGAGCCCGAGAAGGCGATCAAGGTCAACGTCGGCGAGGTGCAGCGCGGCAACCTGATCAGCTCGATCTACGCCGACGGCGAGGTGCGCACGCCCCGCTCCCTGGCCGTGCGCGCCAAGGTCTCCGGCGAGCTGATCGAGGTGGCGGTGAAGGACGGCGATCGCGTCAAGGAGGGCCAGCTCCTCGCCCGCATCGACCCGCGCAGCTACCGCCTCGACCTCGAGGCCGCGCGCTACGCCCATCTGCAGGCGCTCTCGCTGATGGCGGCCGAGGCCGACAGCTTCGCCGGCGACGGCAGCGCCGCCGAGGCCTACGCCGGCGCGCGGGCGCAGATCGACCAGGAGCACGCGAGCGGCAAGCTGAGCGATGTCGACTACCGCGCGCAGCTCCTCGACCTCGAGCTGACCGCCCTGGACGGCGGCGCCTTCCGTCAGGAGGTCTTCGAGCAGCGCACCGGTCTGGCCGGCGCCCGTGTCGCCCTGGAGCGCGCCCAGCTCGCGCTCGAGTACACCGAGATCCGCGCGCCCTTCGCGGGGGCCGTGCAGGGCCTGGCCGCCGTCGTCGGCGAGAACATCGGCGTCGGTCAGACGCTCTGCTCGCTCTACGACAACAGCAAGCTCGAAGCCGTGGTCAACGTGCTCGAGGCCGACCTCGCCAACCTGATCGAGGGCCGGCCGGCCCTGCTCGCGGTGCCGGCGGTGGCCGACACGATCACCGCCGAGGTGGACGTCATCTCGCCGAGCCTGGACGCCGCCAGCCGCACCTGCCAGTGCATCCTGCGCTTCGCCAACCGCGGCGGGCGTTTCCGCCCGGGCATGTTCGTGCGCGCCGAGGTCGCCGGCTTCGTCCACGAGGACCGCCTGCTCGTGCCCAAGGCGGCCGTGCTGATCCGCGACGAGCGGCCGCTCGTCTTCAAGGTCGCCGGCGAGACGGCCCAGTGGCTCTACATCACCGCGGGCCTGGAGAACGACACCTGGGTGGAGGTCAAGTCCGTCCACAGCGGCGGCAGCCTGGCGCCCGGCGACACGGTGGTCGTCAGCGACCACCTCACGCTCGCCCACGAGGCGAAGATCGACATCCGGCGCAAGGTGCCGCCCAAGGACCGCTGGGCCTTCGCGGGGCCCGTGGCCGCGCAGGCCGACGCGCCATGATCATCGCGCAGAGCGTGCGCCGCCCGGTGGCGGTGCTGATGGCCTTCGCCGGGCTGGTGCTGCTCGGCTGGCAGGGCCAGCGGCGGCTGGCCCTCGACCTGCTGCCGGCGATCAACTACCCCAACTTGACGGTCATCACCAACTACCCGGACACGCCGGCGGACGACCTCGTGCGGCTCGTCACCGAGCCGCTGGAGGAGCGGATGGCGGGGCTCGCGGGCGTGCGGCGCGTGGTGAGCAAGACGCGCGAGGGCACCTCCACGATCACGGCCCAGTACGACTGGGGCACGGACATGGACTTCGCCAACCTGCACATGCGCGAGGCCGTGGACCAGGTCGCCTACGGCGAGGATTTCCCCGCCGCCGCCGACCGCCCGCTCATCCTGCGCTGGGATCCCTCGGCGCGGCCGATCGCGATCCTCGTCATCGAGGGCGAGGCGCCCCTGCGCGAGATGACCGACTTCGCGCGCGAGGTGGTCAAGCCCGCGCTCGAGCAGATCGACGGCGTCAGCCAGGCCGAGGTGATCGGCGGCGCCGAGCGGGAGATCCTCGTCACGCCGGACCTGGCGAAGCTGCGCCTCTACGGACTCACCGTGAACGACCTCGCGACCGCGCTCAGCGTGGCGAACATCAGCTTCCCCGGTGGGCGCATCCGCAAGGGCCCGCTGCACCTGCCCCTGCGCATCCTCGGCGAGTTCGAGAACCTGGCGGAGATCCGCCTCACCGAAATCCCCGCCGCCGGCCCCGGGATCACGATCGGCGACGTCGCCACGGTCGCGGACGCGCTGAAGGAGCCCGAGGGCGCCACCTTCCTCGGCCGCGACGAGGTCGTGGCCCTCCACCTCTACAAGGAGGTGGGCAAGAACACGATCACGACGAGCGACACCGTCGACGAGGTGCTCGGCGTGCTGAAGGCCACCTACCCGGCCTTCGCGAGCAAGTACGTCTACCGCGAGGCGGACTTCGTGGCCGACTCGGTGAGCGGCCTCCAGCAGTCGCTGATCTTCGGCGCCCTGCTCGCCTTCCTCGTGCTGCTCATCGGCCTCGGCGACCTGCGCAGCCCGCTCGTCGTGAGCATCGCGATCCCGGTCTCGATCTACGCCACCTTCGCCGCCCTGGACATCGCGAAGGTCAACATGAACCTGATGTCCCTCGGCGGCCTCTCCCTCGCGGCGGGCATGCTGGTGGACAACTCGATCGTCGTGCTCGAGAACATCAGCCGCCGCCTGCCCAAGCGGCGGGCGGCCGTGAGCCAGGCGGAAGTGGACGCGCTGGCGATCAAGAGCACGCAGGAAGTGGCGATGCCCGGGGTCGCCTCGACGCTGACCACCGTGGCCGTCTTCTTCCCCGTCATCTACGTGCCCGGCATCGCCGGCGAGTTCTTCCGCGATCAGGCGCTCACGGTGACCTGCGCGCTGCTGGTGTCCATCCTCAGCTCCGTGATCCTGCAGCCGATGCTCGCCGCGCGGCTCCTGCGGCCGGTCGAGAAGCCCTCGCGCGCGGCCCGCCTCTCCAACGCTTGGCAGGAGCGCGTCTACCACTGGTACCACCGGCCGCTGCCCTGGGTGCTCGACCACAAGGTTCTCTTCCTCGGCGTCTCGCTGGCGGCGATCGTCCTCGCCGGCTGGGCCGTGAAGGACATCCGGCGCAGCTTCCTGCCCGAGCGCTCGCGCGGCGACTTCAGCCTGCAGCTCGAGCTGCCCGCGGGGACGCCGCTGGAGGCCACAGGCGAGACGGCGCGCCAGCTCGCCGCCTTCACGGCCAGGCTGCCCCGCGTGGCGACGGTCTACACGCAGGTCGGCGAGACGGAGACGACGCTCGCCAGCCTGAAGGAGTACACCGCGCCCAACGTGGCCCGCCTGCGCGTGCTGCTCACGCCCACGCGCCACGGCCGCGAGGACATGGCCCAGGTGAAGAGCGCGCTGGCCAATCGCCTCGCCCAGCTCGCCGGCGCGAGCTGGGTTTTCAAGGATGAGGGCGTCGGCCTGCGCGAGATCCTCGCCAGCGGCGAGGCCACCTTTGCGCTCGGCCTCGTCGCCGAGCACCCCGACGACGCCCTGCGCCTCGCCGACGCCCTGCTGCCCCAGCTCGCGCGCGTGCCCGGCCTCGTCGACCTCGAGCTGGACCGCGTGCTCGGCAATCCGACGCTCGAGGTGACGATCGACCGCGAGCTGGCCCTGCGCTACGGCCTCGAGCCCGAGGCGCTGGCGCGCGAGCTGCGCAACCGCATCCAGGGCACCGTGGCCACCACCTACAACGAGATCGACCAGCGCATCGACATCGGCGTGCGCCTGCCGGTCGAGCAGCGCCGCGACCTGGACACCGTGCTCGCCTCGGCGCTCGCCCTGCCCGGCGGCAAGACGGTCACCCTCGGCACCTTCGTCGAGACCGAGCTCAAGCGCCCCGTGCGCGAGATCGTCCGCCGCGACCAGCGCCGTCAGCTGACGATCTCCGGCAACGTCCAGGGCCGGGGGCTCGACCAGGTCTGGCGCGACGTGGACGCCCTCCTCGCGGCGACGCCCCTGCCCGCCGGGCTCGTCTACGTGCGCGGCGGCGAGCAGGAGGAGATCGGCCGTAGCTTCCGCGACCTCGGCTGGGCCCTGGTGCTCTCGGCGCTGCTCGTCTACATGATCCTCGCTGCGCAGTTCGAGAGCTTCCTCGACCCGCTGATCATCGCCGCGGTGCTGCCCGTTGGCATCGTCGCCGCCCTGCTCTCGCTGATGGCGACCGGCAACACGCTGAACATCATCTCCCTGATCGGTCTCGCCGCCCTGCTCGGCATCGGCGTCAACGACGCCATCGTCAAGGTGGCGACGGCGCGCCAGTTGCGCGAGGAGGAGGGCCTCTCCGTGCGCGAGGCCCTGCTCGAGGCCGGGCGCCTGCGCTTCCGGCCGATCATGATGAACACCTGGACGGCCGTGCTCGCCCTGATTCCGATGGCGATCGGCATCGGCACCGGCGACCAGATGCAGCGCCCCCTCGCCGTGGCGATCATCGGCGGCCTCACGCTCACCACCCTGCTCACGCTCTACCTGACGCCCGCGATCTACGAGCTGCTGCACCGGGGAGGCCGGCGGTGATCCGCTGGTGGGTCGAGCATCCGGTCGCGACCTGGATGCTCTTCGCCGCCCTGATCGTGTGTGGCGCCTATGCCGTGCCCCGCCTCGATCTCGAGGCGATGCCCGAGACCGATCTGCCCAAGCTGACGATCGTCACGAGCTGGCCGGGCGCATCGCCGAGCGCGGTGCAACGCTCGCTGACCCTGCCGATCGAGGAAGCCGCCGCGAAGTGCCACGGCGTCGAGGACATCGAGTCCACCTCGCGCCACGGGCGCTCGACGGTGGAGGTCAGCTTTCGCCGCGAGCAGAACCTCGACTTCGCGCGCCTGGAGCTGAGCGAGCACTTGGGCGCCGTGCGGCGCAGCCTGCCGCCGCGGGCGAGTCAACCGGTCATCGTACCGGAGATGCCCGAGGAGGTGCAGGTCGAGGAGTTCTTCTCGGTCAGCCTGATCTCACCGCTCGCCCCCAACAAGCTGCGTGAGGAAGCCGAGGACTGGGCGGTGCCGCGCTTCCTCGCCGTGCCCGGCGTGGCGGACGCGGAGCTGCGCGGCGGCGCGCTGCCGCTCCTGCGCGTGCTCCTCGACCTGGAAGCGATGGAGCGCTACGGGCTGACGGCGGATGGGATCGCCGGCCGCCTCAGCGCCCTCGATGCCGTTCTCCCGGTCGGCACGGTCCGCCGCTCGAGCCAAGAGCTGACGCTCACCGTGCACGACTCGGTGACCGTCGCCGGTCTCGCCCGGGCAGTCATCGCCAATCGCGGCGGGCAGACGATCACCCTCGATCGTGTGGCGCGCGTCGAGCGCAGCTTCGAAGACGTCGTCTACTTCCGGCGCATCAACGGCGACAACGTGATCTCGCTGCGCATCACCGAGCGCAGCGGCGAGAACGCCGTCGCCCTCAGCCGCCGCCTGCGCGAGGCGCTGCCCGCGATCGCGGCCGCCATGCCCTTCCCGGTGCAGTTCGACGTCGAGTCCGACAAGGGCGCCGATCTCGAGAAGAAGCTGAAGGAGCTGGTCGTCCGCTCGCTCGTGATCATGGGTCTGCTCTTCGCGCTGCTCGCGATCGTCCTCAAGCGGCCGGACGTGGTGGCCATCGTCATCGGCTCGATCCTCTTCGCGATCGTGATCTGCCTGAGCCTCTTCTACTTCTTCGGGCTGTCGGTGAACTTCATCACGATCAGCGGGTTGACGATCTGCTTCGGCATGCTGCTGGACAACAGCATCCTCGTGCTCGATTCCGTGCACCGGCGCCTGTCCGAACGCTCGCGGGGATCGGCCAAGGACATGCTCATCCTCGGCACGCGCGAAGTGAGCTTCCCCATCCTGGCGACGACCCTGACGAACATCGTCGCCTTCCTCTCCTTCATCTACCTGACCGGCCGCCTGGCGCTCTTCTACGTGCCGCTCGGGATCAGCGTCAGCCTCGCCATGAGCGCCTCGATGTTCACGGCCTTCTGCTGGCTGCCCGTCGCGCTGCGCGGCACCGCCGAGCGCATGCAGCGCCGGCAGGCCTTGCACCCCGCCGGTCCCCCGCGCCAAGGCTGGCCCCTGCTCTGGCGCTGGAGCCTGATCACGCTCGTCGCCGGCGGCCTGAGCGCCCTCGGCATCGCCTTCGCCCCCGGCGCGGTGAGCCTGCGCGAGCTGGCGCCCTGGCTCGGCGGCGCCGCCGGGCTCCTGCTCTTGATCGGCCTCTTCGTCGCCTACGTCGAGCGCATCACCCGGCTCAACCTGCGGCTCTGGTTCGTCAACCTGATCGTCTTCGCCGGGCTCTGCTATGGCGCCGTCTGGGCCTACCAGGAGAAGATCAGCAAGGGCGGCTTCTGGCGGCCGGCCGGGGAGGAGACCTTGCGCCTCTACCTCGAGCGGCCGGTGGGAACCGACGTCCTCCTCACCAGCGAGACGATGCGCCTCTTCGAGCAGGAGCTGCTGCCCCTGCCCGCGGACGTGCGCATGCGCGTCGACTGCTTCGAGAACTGGGCCTACATGCAGATGGAGTTCGAGACGGACGCTACGCGGATCTCCGCCCTGCCCGAGCTCTACCGCAACAAGCTGATCGTCCTCGCCGAGGAGCTGGGCGGGATGTTCATCTTCGTCGGCGGCTTCGGCGACCCCTACCTGAAGGGCGGCCGCGGCGGCGCGATGAGCAACTCGACGATCCTGCTCACGGGCTACAACAGCAAGGACCTCAAGGAACTGAGCGACGGCATCAGCGCCCGCCTGTCCCGCAACCGGCGCGTGCGCAACGTGATGCTCTCCAGCGGCAGCCAGTTCGAGCGGGCGGGCACGGAGGAGACCCTGGTCGTCATCCGGCGGGAAGCGCTGGCGCGTTATCGGCTTTCGGTGGCCGAGGTCACCGCCCACTTGCGCCGGCTGATCGGCGTCGACATCCCCTGGCACATGGTGATCGAGGGCGAGGACGAGCAGATCCAGCTCAGCTTCGCCGACGCCGAGAACATCCAGTATGACGCCGTGCTCGGCAAGACGATGACGACGAGCCGCGGCGAGAAGGTTCGCCTGAGCGAGCTCCTGCGCCTGGAGACACGCCCCGAGCTGAGCGCGATCACGCGCAAGGACCAGCGCTACAGCCAGCGCGTGAACTGGGAGTTCGTCGGCACGGACCGCATGCGGCAGAGCTTCCTCAAGGACATCCTCGCCGGGCTCGAGCTGCCCTACGGCTTCACGGCCGAGGACGTCTCCGGCCAGCAGATCAGCGAAGAGGAGAAGGAGCAGCTCACGCTCACCTTGCTCCTCACGCTGCTGTTCATCTTCATGACCCTCGCCGCGATGATGGAGAACCTGCTGCTGCCCCTGCTCGTCATGGTGTCCGTGCCGATGGGCCTGATCGGCGTCGTCGCCATCTTCTGGGCCAGCGACGCCACCTTCGACAGCTCCGCGCAGATCGGGCTGATTCTCCTGTTCGGAGTCGTGGTCAACAATGCCATCCTGCTCGTGAACCGCTTCCGGCTCAGCCTGCGCGAGCTGGTCGAGGCGCAGGGGCTGACGGCGGGGCCGGCCGCGCGCGTCCCGGACAAGCCGCGGCTGGGTGGCTGGGACCTCTGGCGCCTGCCGGGCGCCGAGGCGCGTCCCCTGCTGCATCGAGCGATCGTGGACGGTACGCGCATCCAGATGCGCTCGATCCTGCTCGCGACCGGCACCACGGTCTTCGGCATGCTGCCGCTGCTCTACCAGATCGAACAGGCGACCGGCGACACCAAGGACATCTGGGAGAACCTCGCGCTCGCCTCGATCGGCGGGCTGACCAGCAGCGCCGTGCTCATCCTCAGCGCCATCCCGGCGATGTACTGGATCTTCACGCGCTGGGGCTGGGGTCTGGCCCGCCTCGGGCGTCGCCTGGGCGCCCGGCGCCGCGGGAGCGCGGTGGCGCCGCAGTTCTCGCCGCAGCAGACCACGAACCCGTAGGGCGCCTCCTCTTGTACACGCGTACACTCCGCCGCGGCCGGCGCTGCAGAGGCGGCCCGCGGGGCTCCTCCCTGCTCAGAAGCGCCCGCGCTTGACGGCGGGCGCCAGGCAAGTCGCCTCAGGTCCCCTCCCCCTCCCGACTCGCGACGTACATCGTGTACTCGAAGGAGCGCTCGCCGATCGTGTCCTGCGCCGTCCTCGTGCCGACGCGCCCGAAGACCCCGGCCAGGCGAGCGGCGAAGGCGTCGTAGCGCTCCGGGGACCAGTAGACCGCGACGCCGCCGGGGCGCAGCGCCGCGCGGGCGGCCGCGAGCCCGGTCTCCGCGTAGAGCGCGGCGTTCTCCGCGCGCACCAGCCAGTCGGGGCCGTTGTCCGTGTCGAGCGTGACGAGATCGTAGGCGCCGCCGCTCGCGCGCAGGTGGGCGAGGACATCGTCGACGACCAGACGGGCCCGCCCCGCTGCCTCAGCGGCGGCCAGGCGCGCCGCGCGCCCCTCGCCGAAGATCCGAAACCAGTCGACGATCACGGGCTCGATCTCGACCACCGTGACGCGATCGATCCGTGGGTCCGCCAGTGCAACATCCAGCGAGTAGCCGAGCCCGAGGCCGCCGACGAGAGCGGCTACGCCCTGGCCCTCGCCAGTGGCAGCGAGCGCATCGAGGCCGGCCGTGACGAGCGCCGCGCTGGAGGCGGCGTTGGCGCTCGACATCAGGAAGCTGCCGCCGGCGATGACCTGCAGGTCCTCGCCCCGGCGGCGCAGCACCAGTTCGCCACTGCGCCCGACCGCGCGGGCCAGCACCTCGAGGCCACCCGCCAGCCCCCCGTCTCGCCCTGATTGCGCGCTGCCCACGGCACCTCGCAGTGCGGTTCCGATCAGGCGCGGAGTGTAAGCCCACGGCGACTCCGATCGCAAGCGCGGGACCGGAGTGAGGGAGGGCAGGACTGGCGGGCGTCGCGGGCGCGTGGCCGACGCCAGGAAGCCAGCGCCACGGCCGCTGCGGGGCACGGGACTGCTGCGCGCCGACGCCGCGCTGCCCTTGGCCGCCGGCTCCGACTTCGCCCTGCGCTAGGGCAGCGCCAGTCCCCGCTCGGCAAAGAGCCGGAGCGGCTCCCAGTAGATGCCCAGCAGCACGGTCAGCACGCCGAGTACGCCGACGATGGCGACGCTGAGCGGCGAGAGCGCCGGCGTCGCTGCCGGCGCGGCCACGCCCGCCGGGCCCGTCGCCGGGTGCAGGACGGGCGCGGGCGCCGCGCCTGTGGGCGCGGGCGCCGCGTCCTCGGTGCCATCGATGAGCATCACCCTGGCGATGCGCATGTAGTACCCCAGCGAGATCACCGAGTTGAGCAGGCCGAGCAGGGCGAGCCAGAGCCAGCCGCCCTCGATGAGCGCCGCGAAGAGGTAGAACTTGCCGATGAAGCCGAAGGCCGGCGGCAGGCCCGTGAGGCTGATCAGGAAGATCAGCATCATCACGGCCAGGAAGGGCCGGCGCCGCCAGAGGCCGCGGATGCCGTCGATACCCCCGCTGCCCGACTCCTCCGCCACGGCGGCGATCACCATGAAGGCGCCGAAGTTCATGATCAGATAGGCAAAGAGGTAGAAGACGATCGCCGTCACGCCGGCCGGCGTGAGGAGCACGAGGCCGGCGAGCAGGTAGCCCGCGTGGGCGATCGAACTGTAGGCCATCAGGCGCTTGAGGTTGTCCTGCCAGAGCGCGGAGAGATTGCCGATGAACATCGTCGCCACGGCCATCACCGCGATGAGCGTCGGCCAGGGCAGCCCCGCGATCGGCAGCCAGCCGCTGCCCGTCGGTTCCGCGAGGGCGGTGTAGAGGATGCGCAGCGTCAGCGCGAAGCCCGCCGCCTTCGGCCCCACCGAGAGGAATGCCGTCACGGCCACCGGCGCGCCCTCGTAGACGTCCGGGCACCACATGTGGAAGGGCGCCGCCGCCATCTTGAAGCCGAGGCCGACGAGGATCAGCACCAGCGCCAGGAAGACGGGCAGTGGCTGCGCGGCGCCGGCGCGGAAGGCCTCGCCCATCGCCGCGAGGTCCAGCGTGCCGGTCAGGCCGAAGAGCCAAGAGAAGCCGTAGAGCATCGCCCCCGAGGCGACGCCGCCGAAGATGACGTACTTCAGCCCCGCCTCGTGGCTGCGCCGGTTGCCGCGCAGGCTGCCGACCAGCGTGTACGAGAGGAGGGACACGGTCTCCATCGCCAGGTAGGCCATCACCAGGTTGCCCGCGCCGGCCATCAGGATCATGCCGAGAACGACGATCAGGGTCAGCCCGGTGAACTCCCCGCCCGCGCCGCGCAGCTCGCGGCTCCGCGCCGCCATCAGCAGGGTGAGCGCGCCGACCAGCACGAAGAAGAGTCGGAAGACCCGCGTGAAGCCGTCCAGCGTGAACATCTGCTCGAAGAGGGCCAGCCCCTCGCCGCGCAGGCCGGCGCCCGGCAGGGCGGCCAGGCCGGCCAGCGCGAGCACGCCCACGCCCAGCCAGGGGTAGAGCGCCCGGCGCCTGGCGCCCCAGACCATGTCGAGCACCAGGACCAGCAGCGCGCCCCCCATGAGCAGGCACTCGGGGAGGAAGTGCTTCAGGCTGCCGAAGTTCTCGAGGGCGACCATGGCTAGAACCCCGCCAGGCCGGCGCCGGCGCCGTTCACGTGGCCGACCAGGAAGCCGAGCGTGTCGCCGATCAGGTCGAGCACCGGCAGCGGCCAGACGCCGAGGATGATGACGATGATGCCCAGCGGCACGAGCGTGATCAGCTCGCGGCGGTTCATGTCGGTGAGGGTCGCGTACTTCGGATTCAACTCGCCGAGGAACATCCGCTGCAGGGTCCAGAGCAGGTAGGCCGCCGTGATCACGATGCCCGTGGCGCTCACGATCGTGTAGAGCGGGAAGGTCCGGAAGCCGCCCATGAAGACGAGCACCTCGCTCACGAAGCCGGAGAGGCCGGGCAGCCCGAGGCTCGCGAAGAAGGCCAGCGCCGTGATGCCGGTGTAGACCGGCACCTGGTTGGCGAGGCCGCCGAAGCCGTCGATCTGACGGTGGTGCGCGCGGTCGTAGAGGACGCCCACGAGCAGGAAGAGCATCGCCGTGATCGTGCCGTGGTTGAACATCTGCAGCACGGCGCCGTTCACGCCCTGCGGCGTGAGGGAGGCCATGCCGAGCATCACGTAGCCCATGTGCGAGATCGACGAGTAGGCGACCAGCTTCTTCAGGTCGCTCTGCGCCATCGCGCAGAGCGCGCCGTAGACGATGTTGATCATGCCGATCAGGGCGAGCACCCAGGCGAGCTTCGCCGTCGCCTCCGGCAAGAGCGCGTAGTTCACGCGCAGCAGGCCGTAGGTGCCCATCTTCAGGAGCACGCCGGCCAGGATGACGCTGATCGCCGTCGGCGCCTCGACATGGGCGTCCGGCAGCCAGGTGTGGAAGGGGAAGGCGGGGATCTTGATCGCGAAGGCGATGTAGAAGGCGAACCAGAGCAGCACCTGGGCGGTCATCGCCAGGCCGCGCGCCCCCTGCATCATCTCCGCCATGTCGAAGGTCTTGCCGGCCTTGAAGTAGAGGAAGATCACTGCCAGCAGCATGAACACGCTGCCGAAGAGCGTGTAGAGGAAGAACTTGATCGCCGCGTAGATCTTGTTCGGGCCGCCCCAGATGCCGATCAAGAAGTACATCGGCAGCAGCATGATCTCCCAGAACACGTAGAAGAGGAAGAAGTCGAGGGCGCAGAAGACGCCCATCATCCCCGTGTCCAGGAGCAGGAAGAGCGCGAAGTAGGCCTTGAGCTGGCGGTTGATGCCGAAGCTCGCGATCACTGCGATCGTGCAGATCAGGGCGGTCAGCAGCACCATCGAGATGCTGATGCCGTCCACGCCCAGCGTGTAGTTGATGTTGAAGCTCTCGATCCAGGGCCGCGGGCCTTCCAGGTACTGGAACTGCTTGAGCGGCTCGCCGCCGAAGCGGCGCTGGAAGCCCGCGAAGAGCTCGATCGCCCACCAGAGCGGCGGCAGCGTGGCGGCGACGCCCACACCCTTGATCCAGTTCGGCCGCTTGGCCGGCAGGAGCAGGATCACGGCGGCGCCGATGAGCGGGAAGAAGATCATCCAGCTCAGGACGTTGTCGATGGTGGCGAGAAACATGAAGCCCAAACCTCCCCGGGCCCGCGGCCCGCAGCGTCCCTAGCTCGGGATGCCGATCAGGATCCCGACGATCACGAGCAGGAGAACGCCCGTGATCAGCGCGTAGGCGTAGCTCTGGATGCGCCCCGTCTGCAGGCGGCGCAGGCCGGCGCCGGCGTCCTTGCAGGCCGCCGCGGCGCCGTTGACGAGACCGTCGACGAAGCTGCGGTCGATCCAGCCGCTGAGGGTGGAGACGCCGCGCGTCAGCCAGGCCGAGCCGTTGACCAGCCCGTCGATGACGACGCGATCGAAGCGCGCGCAGGCCCGCATGAGCCCGAGCACGCCGGCCACCACCGTGGCCCAGTACAGCTCGTCGACGAAGTACTTGTTCACGAGCAGGCGGTGGAAGCCGGCGAAGCGCGCGGCGAGCTGACTCGGCAACTCCGGCCGCCGCGTGTAGATGGTCAGGGCCGTCAGGCCCGAGGCCGCCGCGCCGAGCACGGACAGCGCCATCAGCAGGTACTCCATGGGATCGACGCCGTGGCTCCCGCCGTGGGTCTCGCCCGCGGCGGCCGGCACCTGTGCGTGCGGCGTCTCGGCGTGCTCCCCGGCCGCGGCCGCGGCTGCCGCCTCGTGCACGGCCTGCAAGCTCTCCTCGTCGCCCGGCTGGCGATGGCCGTCCCCGTTCGTCTCCTCCGGCGCCTGCCCGGGCGCGGGGGTGTCCGCGCGCGCGGGCGACGCGAGGAAGGGCGCCGCCCCGTGGTGCAGCGCGCCCGCCGGGCGCTCGGCAACGACGGGCTTCAGCCAGCCGTGGAAGCGGTTGGCGCCGCCGAGTGCGTGCGGCACGCCGACGAAGCCGCCCACCGTGGCGAGCAGCGCCAGCACGACGAGCGGCCAGGTCACCACGCGCGGCTGCTCGCGCAGGTGCTCGCGCGTGTGGTGGTCGGCGCGGCTCTCGCCGAGGAAGGTGAGGGCGACGAGGCGGAACATGTAGAAGGCGGTCAGCATCGCGCCCAGAAAGCCCAGCAGCCAGAGGAAGCGGTACCAGCCGCCGGCGGCCCAGGTCTGCCAGAGGATCTCGTCCTTGCTGAAGAAGCCGGCGAAGGGCGGGATGCCTGCGATCGCCACCGTCGAGACGAGGAAGGTCCAGAAGGTGACCGGCATCGCCTTGCGCAGGCCGCCCATCTTGCGGATGTCCTGCTCGTGATGCATCGCCAGGATCACGCTGCCCGAGCCGAGGAAGAGACAGGCCTTGAAGAAGGCGTGCGTCACTAGGTGGAAGATGCCGGCCGAGAAGGCGGCGGCCCCGATCGCGAGCACCATGTAGCCGAGCTGGCTCACCGTCGAGTAGGCGAGCACCTTCTTGATGTCCGTCTGGGCGAGGCCGATCGTCGCGCTGAAGATGGCGGTCAGGCCCCCCACCGTGGCGACGACGAGCAGGGCCGTCGGCGCGAGCACGTAGAGCGCGCTCAGGCGCGCCATCATGTAGACGCCCGCCGTCACCATCGTCGCCGCGTGGATGAGGGCGGAGACCGGCGTCGGGCCGGCCATGGCGTCCGGCAGCCAGACGTAGAGCGGGATCTGCGCGCTCTTGCCCGTGGCGCCGATGAAGAGGCAGATGCCGATCCAGTCGAGCAGCGGCAGGCCCAGCAGGTGCTTGCCCTGGAGCAGGCCGACGGCCTCGCGGATGCCCGCGAAGCTCAGGGTGCCGCGGCCTTCGCCGGCCAGACCCCAGAAGAGCAGCAGCATGCCGATCAGGAAGCCGAAGTCGCCGATGCGATTGACGATGAAGGCCTTGTTCCCCGCGCTCGTGTTCGGCAGGTGGCGGAACCAGAAGCCGATCAGCAGATAGGAGCAGAGGCCGACGCCCTCCCAGCCGACGAACATGAGCAGCAGGTTCTCGGCGAGCACGAGCACCAGCATCGAGAAGCTGAACAGATTCAGGTAGGCGAAGAAGCGCCAGATGCCGCCGTCGCCCTTCATGTAGCCGATCGAGTAGATGTGGATCAGCAGGCCGACGCCCGTGACGACGAGCAGCATCACGCTGCTCAGGGGGTCGAGCGTGAAGGCCACCTTGGCGTCGACGCCCGGGATACCGCCGCCGCCGACGCGCACCCAGTCCCAGAGGGTCTGGGTGAGGATCCGCGCCTCGACCGCCTGCGCGCGCAGGTGGAAGAAGGCGACGAGCGAGAGCAGGAAGCTGCCGGCGATCGCGCCGACGGCCAGGCCCTGCACGAAGCGCGGCCCGAGCCGCTTGCCGAGGAGGATGTTGACGCTGAAGCCGAGCAAGGGCAGGCAGGGGATCCAGCCCAGCGCGTTTTCGATCCAGCTCAGGTCCATGCCGTTCCCTTCCCGGTCGGGCGCGCCCGGCGCGCCCCGTCAGCGCTGGAGGCTGTCCAAGCGATGGGCGTCGATGTCCCGCAGGTTCTGGTAGATGGCCAGCACGATGGCCAGGGCGACCGCGGCCTCCGCCGCCGCGAGCACGATGATGAACACCGTGAAGAGCCCGCCCTGGATGCCCGTGGTCGTGTAGTGGTTGAAGGCGACGAAGTTGAGTCCTGCGGCGTTGAGGATCAGCTCGACGCCCATCAAAATGCCGATCGCATTGCGCCGGCTGAGCACCGTGTAGACGCCGGCCGCGAAGAGCAGCCCCGCGACGACGAGGAAGTGCGGGAGCCCGATCATCGCCCGCCCTCCTTGCCTGCGGCGGGGGCGGCGTCCGCCGCCTCCGGGCCCTTCACCTCGCGGCGCGCGATGATCACGGCGCCGATCAGGGCGCCGAGCAGGAGCAGCGAGGCCACCTCGAAGGGCAGCAGGTACTTGCCGAGCAGGGCCCGGCCCAGCTCGGCGCTCATCGGCGCATGGCTCACTTCGGGCCGCAGCGGCCAGTCGCTGCCGAGGATGAGCACCAGGCTCATCATGAAGACCCCGACGGCGGCCAGCAGCGAGGCCGGACGGTTGAGTATGGGGTTCGTGTTCGCCGCCTGGCCGATGTCGCGCGTGAGCATCACGGCGAAGAGGATCACCACCGTGATGCCGCCCACGTAGACGAGCACCTGCATCGCCGCCAGGAAATCCGCCGCGAGCTGGACGTAGAGGCCGGCCACGCCGAGGAAGGTGAAGATCAGCGCGAAGCCGGAGTAGACGATGTTCCGGCTGCCCGCGACGACGCAGGCCGAGAGCACGGTCAGCGCGGTGAGCGCGAAGAAGACGACGTCGAAGACCCCCATGCCCTACTCCTCGCTGTCGGCAGCGCCCCCGGGCGCCTTCGGATTCTTGTAGATGGGCAATGGCCCGCGCTCGACGAACTGGTGGTAGAGATCACCGAGATTGGTCGTCGACGCCTCGAAGCGGGGCGTGAAGTGGATGGAGCCGGTCGGACAGGGCTCCAGGCAGAGCCCGCAGTACATGCACTTGCCGAGGTCGATGTCATAGCGCCGGAGCATGCGCTCCTTTGTGGCCTCGTCGCGCTCGACCTCGATGTAGATGATGTCGATCGGGCAGGCCTTGGCGCAGGCCAGGCAGCCCGTGCAGATCTCGACCTCGTTGACGAGGAAACCCCGGTAGCGCGCGGGCAGCGTCGCCTCGACGTCGACGTCGGGGTACTCGACGGTGATCGGCGGCTGCGTCCAGAGGTGGCGGGAGGTGATCTTGAGGCCCGTGAGCGTGGTCCGCACCGCGTCCCGGATGTTGGCGAAGTAGTCGGCGACGGCGCCCATCTCAGCTCCTAGAACAGCCCGGCGACGAGGTCGTAGAGGCCGCGGCCCTTGAAGGCCACCAGCCAGACGGCGCTCATCACCACGTTGAAGACCGCGATCGGCACGAGATACTTCCAGCAGATGCCCATCAGCTGGTCGACGCGCACGCGCGGCAGGGTCCAGCGGATCTGGAGGATGAGCAGCACGAGGGCGAAGCTCTTGACGAGGAAGACCAAGGTCCCCAGCGCCGCGCCCCCGAAGCTCCTGGGATCGACCGGCACGCCGGGGAAGTTCCAGCCGCCGAGGAAGAGGGCCGTCGCCACGCCGGAGACGATCCAGATCGTCGCGAACTCGCCGATGAAGAAGACGCCGAAGCGGATCCCCGAGTACTCCGTGTTGTAGCCGCTGACCAGCTCGCTCTCCGCCTCGGGGATGTCGAAGGGCAGGCGGTTGTTCTCGGCCAGCGCGCTGATGAAGAACACGAAGAAGGCGAGGAAGGCGAAGGGATTGTGGAAGAGGTTCCAGCGCAGGATGCCGCCGCCCCCCGCCTGACCGGCCACGATCTCCGAGAGGCTCAGCGAGCCGCTGAGGATGACCACCGTGAGCAGGCTGAGCCCCGTCGGCACCTCGTAGCTCACCACCTGCGCCGCGCTGCGAAAGCCGCCCAGCAGCGACCACTTGTTGTTGCTCGCCCAGCCGCTCATCAGGATGCCGGCGACGACGAGGCTGGTCACCGCCACCAGGTAGACGACACCGACGTTGAGATCGCTGACCACCAGGCGCTGGCCCCAGGGCATCACGACGAGCGTCAGGAAGGTGCCGGTCGCGACCAGGTAGGGCGCGAGGCGGAAGAGCGGCCGGTCGGCGTCCGCCGGGATGATGTCTTCCTTCAGGATCAGCTTCACGCCGTCGGCGACGAACTGGAGGATGCCCTGCGGCCCGACCCGGTTCGGCCCGATGCGGTTCTGGATCTTGCCCGCCACGCGGCGCTCGGCGAAGGTGAGCAGGCCGGCGACCAGGCAGGCATAGAGGGCGATGCAGAGGAAGGCCGCCACCAGCATGAAACCGAGCTGGATGGCCCAGACCGGACCCGGCAAGCTGTGCTCGGCGATCAGGCCGGCGATCCACTGCTCCATGGTCCCTTCCTCCTGCCGCCTAGCGATCGATCTCGGGAGCGACGATGTCCAGGCTGCCGATGATGGCGACCAGGTCCGCGATCATCAGGCCGCGCGCGAGCGGCTCGGTGATGCTCATCGCCGCGAAGCTGCCGGTGCGGATCTTGACGCGGTGGGGCTGCTTGCCGCCGTCTGCGACGACGTAGTAACCCAGCTCGCCGCGCGCGCTCTCGGTGCGCACGTAGTACTCGCCCGCCGGCGCCTTGAAGACCTTCTTCTCGTTCCAGAACTCGGGACCCGAGCGCGGCAGGCGCTCGACCGCCTGGCGCACGAGGCCGACGCACTCGCGCATCTCCTGCACGCGGCACCAGAAGCGGTCCCAGCAGTCGCCCCGCGTGCCCAGCCGGCCCTGCCCCACCGGCACCTTGAAGGACAGTTCGGGATAGAGGCCGTAGGGGTCGTCGCGGCGGCAGTCGAAGTCGACGCCGCTTGCGCGCAGGTTGGGCCCGCAGAGCCCGTAGGCCATGGCGTCGGCCGCGCTGATCACGGCCACCTTGGCCAGGCGCGCGCGGAAGATGCGGTTGAAGGTGATCAGGCGGTCGAACTCGTCCACCGCCGGCAGGAAGCCGTCGCAGAAGCGCAGGACCTTGTCGGTCCAGCCCTTCGGCGCGTCGTGGCTGACGCCGCCGATGCGCACGTAGTTGTGGGTCAGGCGCGCGCCGCAGAGCTCCTCGATCAGGTCGTTCACCTTCTCGCGCTCGCGCAGGGCGTGCAGGAAGGGCGTCACGGCGCCCATGTCGGAGGCGTTGGAGCCCACCGCGACCAGGTGGCTCGCCAGGCGCACCAGCTCGGCGCTGATCACGCGCAGCAGCTCGCCGCGCTCGGGCACGGCGTGCCCTGCCATCCGCTCGCACGTCACCGCCCAGCCGTGGTTGGCGTTGATCGCCGCCACGTAGTCGACGCGGTCCGTGAAGGGCATGAACTGGAAGTACTCGAGGCCCTCGGCGATCTTCTCGATGCTGCGGTGCAGGTAGCCGACGTCGGGCACGCACTGGTGGATGATCTCGCCGTCGGTCTCGAGCTGGAAGCGGAGCACGCCGTGCGTGCTCGGATGCACGGGACCCATGTTCAGGGTCATCAGCTCGGTCTTCACTTCTGCCATGACAGCCACTCCCGGTCGCGGCGGGTGGGAATGCCCTGGTAGGCAGGCTGCTCGACGAAGTCCTTGCGCAGCGGGTGGCCCACCCAATCGTCGGGCAGCATGATCCGCCGCAGGTCCGGGTGCCCCGTGTAGACGATGCCGAGCAGGTCCCAGCTCTCGCGCTCGTGCCACTCGGCGGCTGGCCAGATGTCGCTCACGGTGGGCACCTGCGGCGCTTCGCGCGGCAGGTCGGTGTGCAGGGTGAGCAGGCGGCCGCCGTGCGCGTAGCTGCAGAGCGTGATCGTGCTGCGCAGCTTGTTCTCCTTGGGATGGTCGGTGCCCGCCACCTGCTGCAGTGCCTCGAAGTGCAATGCGGGGTCATCGCGCAGGGCGAGGCAGAGCGCGTGCAGGCGCTCGGCGGTGACGAGCAGGTCCGGCTGCGGCGCCTCGGGGCGGAAGGTGATGCCCTCCTCGCCGACCACGGCCGCGATGCGCGCGAAGAGGGCCTCCGCCTGCTCGCGGGTCATGCTCATCCCTGCGCCTCGCTGCTGGGCGGCGCCGCAAGCGGCGCCGCCTCGGGTAGACTTGCCGCAGGCAGTCCCGCCGCGGCGGCCGGGGATCGCTTCACCAGGAAGCGCTCGCCCTTGATCTTGCGCTGCAGCTCGGCGATGCCCTCGTAGAGCGCCTCCGGCCGCGGCGGGCAACCCGGGATGTAGACGTCCACGGGCAGGATGGCGTCCACGCCCTTGACCACGCTGTAGCCGAGGTTGAAGAGGCCGCCGCAGTTGGCGCAGCTCCCCATCGAGATCACGTAGCGCGGCTCGGCCATCTGCTCGTACATGAGCTTGAGGCGGCTGGCCATCTTGTAGGTGAGCGTGCCGGCGACGATCAGCAGGTCGCTCTGGCGCGGCGTCGCGCGGAAGACCGAGCCCATGCGGTCGAGGTCGGTGCGCGGCCCGCCGGCCTGCATCAGCTCGATGCCGCAGCAGGCCAGGGCGCTCAGCATGTACCAGACCGAGTTGCCCCGGGCCAGGTTCATGATCTTGTCCGTGTTCGTGAAGATGGCCACCTCGGGCAAGGTGTCGACCATCGTCGGCAGTTCGCGCTCCGTCATGGCGATCTCCCTCGGCCCCGCCTACTCGGGCCGGGAACGGGCGTGGCGCCGCAGCTCGATGGGATTGTCGCTGCGGCTGAGCTGGAGGTCCTTCACCCAGTCCAGGTCGCCCTTGCGCCACAGGTAGACCAGGCCCAGGAAGAGGATCAGGATGAAGAGCAGCACCTCCGCCAGCACGAACCACCCCTGACCGCTCTCGACGAAGCCGCGCATGACCATCCCGACGGGGAACATGAAGGCGATCTCGACATCGAAGATCAGGAAGGCGAGCGCGATCAGGTAGAAGCGGATGTTGAACTGCAGCCAGCCGGGGCCGGTGGGCCGCTCGCCGCACTCGTAGCTGGACAGCTTGTCGGCACTGCGATTGCGGGGCGCGAGCAGCTTGGAGATCGCCAGCAGCGCGAAGATGAACAGGATGCTGAAGAGGACGAAGACGAGCACATTCGCAAACTGGAATAGCATCGCGCGTTCTCCGCGAATCCGGGGGCGGCCCCGAGCCGGCCGCTCCGCGACGCCGCGCGGCGCCGACAGGGCCGAAGTGCAGGCGAGGCTAGCGGGCGCCTACCCCTCGCGCAAGCACTTTCCAAGTAAGCAGATGGCGTCGAGTTCGCCAGAGTGGCGGCGATCCCGAGCCGGCGTTTCATCCATTCGCGCCTTGATCGGGGCTCGGCGCCGCGCACACGCCGTTGACGCGCCCGGACTCGCGACCCATGCTGCCGCGGGGCCGAGCGGCGCCCACCGCCCAGGAGAGAACGCGGATGACCAAGCTGTCGCGAGAGGAGCCGCTCGCCCTGGCCGGCCCCGCCGGCCGCCTCGAGGCCCTTGCCTATGCGCCCGTCGATCCGCAAGGGGCGGCGCTCCTCCTGCACCCGCACCCGCTCTACGGCGGCAACCTGCACAACAAGGTGGTCTTCACGGCCCAGCGGGTCTGCGCGGATCTGGGTCTGGCGACCCTGCGCTTCAACTTCAGAGGCGTCGGCGCGAGCGGGGGGCGCTACGACGACGGACAGGGCGAGCAGGACGACGCGCGGGCGGCCCTCGTCCATCTGGCGGAGCGCTGGCCGGCGACGTCGCTGTACCTGGTCGGCTTCAGCTTCGGCGCCTGGATCGCCCTGCGCGTGGGCAGCGCGCGGGCGGACGTCGCGGGCCTCGCCGCCATCGGCACGCCGGTCGACTGGGCGCCGCTCGACTTCCTCGCCGATTCAGCCGTGCCGAAGCTCTTCGTCCACGGCGACGAGGACCAGTACTGCGACCCCGAGGGCCTCAGGCGCGCCTATCCCGGCTTCGCACCCCCCAAGCGGCTCGAGTGGATCGCCGGCGCCGACCACTTCTTCACGAGCCGGCTGGAGGCCTTGAGTCTGGCGCTGCGGGAGCAGTTTCCGCTGCCGGCGGTCGCTTGGCGGCGCTCGCCGTCCGCGTGAAGACCGCGTCCACCGCGAAGTGCTCGCCGCGCGTGCCCGGCAGCTGCAGCCAGCGCAGGAAGCTGCCCTTGCGCAGGTCGATGAGCGCGAGCCGGCACTCCTCGAAATCGGGCACGGCGAAGAGCCGTCCGTCCGGGCTCATGTCCCCCGCCAGGGGATTGGCGCCGGCCTCGATCTCGCGCCAGAGCTCGATCCGCGGCCGGCCGTCGCCCCCGGCTGCGACGTCGAAGATGCGCAGGCGGGCGAGGTCGCTGGGCGCGATGCGCATCTCGCTGACGACGAGGCGCGCGCCGTCCGGCAGCGGCGTCACGCGCGCGGGGTGCTTGCCCGCTGCGAAGCGCGCGACGGGCTCCAGGCCGGGCAGCGCAAGCACCTCGACGAAGCCGGGCGCGCGACCGCTCGCCAGCGGCGCGCCCAGGCAGGCGACGTAGAGCCAGCGCCCCAGGGGATCGACCGCCATGTGCACCGGCGCCGGCCCAACCGGTCGCGTCTCGAGCGTCGTCCCGTGTTCGGTGTCCAGCACCGTGAGCGTCGAATCGCCGGTGTTGCCGACGTAGGCGCGCTTGCCCCCCGGGTCGAAGCAGGCCGTGCGCGGGTTGCTGCCGACGCGGAAGGCGAAGCGCGGCTGGCGGGACCGGGTGTCGATCGCCGTGACGACCGAGTCGCTCCTGGCGAGAGCGATCACGGCGCCGTGCGTGACGAGGCAGCGCCGGCTCGTCGGGTCGAAGGCGACACTGCTCGCGGCGGCCCCGATTTGGATGCGCCCGCGGATCGAATCGCCGGCGGCGCTGAGCACGTGCAGATCGCCCGAGCCTTCGCTGGCGACCCAGATCTCTTCGCCGTCCGGCGTCACGGCTAGCCGCGCGCTGACCGAGCCCAGGTTCAGTTCGGCGGTCGGCGTGAGCTGCGGGTAGTCGTAGCTCAGAAGGCGCGAGTGGCCGTAGGGCAGGCGGAACTGGGCGACATGCAGCGACCAGCCGGTCTCCGCCTCGCGGCGGCCGCAGCCGAGCGCGAGGGCGAGTGCCAGGGCGAGGAGCAGGGCGGGTCGCGCGCGGCGCATCAGAGCTCTCCTTCGGGCCAGGCATCGACGATGCCGACGACGATCGCCCGGATCGGGGCCGCCGGGTCGCGCAGCACCTGGCGCGCGCCGTTGCCCTCGTCGAGGACCAGCACGGTCTCGCCGGCGCCCGCGCCCACGGCGTCCAGCGCGATCAGGTAGCCCGGCCCGTCCAGGCGCTCGACGATGAGCAGTCGCTGCCCAGCCACGACCCGATGATGGATGGTCGAGGTGCAGCGGCCCGCCACGCGGCCGAGGATCATCGCCGACCGCCGCGGCCGGGCCGGCGCGGTGCGGGCGTGGTCTCCGACGATACGAGCGGCGCGAGCGGCGCGAGCGGCGCGGGCTCGCCGCGGCCCGGACCTGTCTCGTCGGCGTCGAGGGCGTGCGTGTCCACGATGCCGACGATCGCATGATCCACGGGCACGAACCAGGGGTCAAGGGCGAGGGCTGCTTCGCGGCTGGCGACGAAGTAGACCAGCTCGCCGGGGCCGGCCATCCGCGTGCCGTCGGCGCAGACCAGCGGGCGCCCCGCGGGCACGAGGTGCTGATCCAGCGGCTGCACCCAGAGCATGGGCACGCCCGCGAGCCCGTCGGCGACGCGGCAGGGCACGAGCGTGCCGATCACGCGCGCGAACTGCACTAGCGCGCCTCCTCGTCATGGCGATCGCCGTGACCGGCGATCGCTGCTGCCCCGGCTTCTGTCTCCGCATCCGGCGGCGCGAGCGGGGCGCAGAGGGCGAAGCGGCTGCCCGCGGCGAGCAGCGCGCGCAGCGTGTCGTCCAGGCGCGGGATCAGGGCCTGTTGCGTGAGGCGCGGGCCGAGGCGCGCGGCGCCGGCGGCGAGGGCGGCCTCCACTTCGTCGAGCGCGCCGTCGAAGATCGAGAAGGCCTTGCCGCCCAGGCCGTCGGCCAGGCGCAGCTCGCGCAGCGTGACCGCGCAGGCCTTGAGCGCGGCGTCCGTGGCGCCGAGCAGCGCGGCGCTCGAGGCGGCCTCGAGCAGGCCGAGCGCCTCGGACTCGGCGCCGCTGCGCGCGCCGGCGAGCGCAGGGCCCAGCGCTTCGTGGGCGTCGGCGAGAAGGATCTCGTCGTGCAGGCCCGCCGCGGCCAGGCCCTCCGCGTGCGCCTCCACCACCGAGGCCGTGCTGCCGCCCAGCAGGACGAGGAAGCGGCCCGGCTGCACGCTGCCCGCGCGGATCAGCGCCACGGGCGCGCGCTTGAGCATGCGGTCGGCGGCGGCCACGCCCGCCGGCACGCCCGCGTACTCGAGCAGGGCGAGAGCCGGATAGCGCGTGTCGTTGGTCGTCACCATCGCTAGACGATCCGGAAGTGGTCCACCAGCACGCAGCGCCGCTCGCGGCTGAAGCTGTGCGGACCGGTGAGCCCCTCCCCGGTGGGCGAGGCGATGCTGAAGCTCGCGTAGCCCTCGCCGCCGTGGCCGAGCCCGGCGGCGCAGGGGCCGTTCTTGACGAAGATCGACGTGTTGATTTCCCGCGCCATGCGGCTCAGGCGATCCAGGCGCCTCGAGTGCATCGCGGCCGAGTGGCCGCAGCCGTGCTCGGCGCGCACGGCGAGATCGATCGCCGTGTCGGCGTCGGCGACGGCGACCACGGGCAGCACGGGCAGCATCTGCTCCGTCCAGACCAGCGGGTGCTCGGCGGGGACGGGCGCCACGAGCAGGCGCGCCGCCGGATCGCAGGGCGCGCCGATCGCGGCGAGGATCGCCGGCGCGTCCTGGCCGATCCAGCGCTTGGCGATGACGCCGGGCTTGCCAGCGCCGCGCAGTTCGTCGAAGAGCAGGGGCGTGAGGCGCGCGATCTCGCCCGCGGTCAGCACGCGCGCGCCGTGCCGCTGCATGGCCGCGAGCAGGCCCGCCGCCGCCTCGGCGACGACGAAGACCTCCTTCTCGTCCACGCAGATGATGTTGTTGTCCAGCGATGCCCCGAAGGCGATGTCGCGGCCCGCCGCGTCGAGGTCGGCCGTCTCGTCCACCACCACGGGCGGGTTGCCCGGCCCCGCGCAGATCGCGCGCTTGCCGCTCGCCATCGCCTCGCGCACGACGCCCGCGCCGCCGGTCACCACGAGCAGGCGCACGCCCGGGTGGCGCATCAGCGCCTGGGCGCTGGCGATCGTGGGCTCGGCCACCGCGGTGACGAGGTCGGGCGGGCCGCCCGCGGCCAGCACCGCGCGGTGGATCAGCCGCACGGTCTCGGCCGAGCAGGCCGCCGCGCCCGGATGCGGGTTGAAGACCACCGCGTTGCCGGCGGCGAGCATGCCGATCGCGTTGCAGATCACCGTGCTCGTCGGGTTCGTGATCGGCGCGATCGCCGCGATGACGCCGAAGGGCGCGGGCTCCATCAGCACGAGGCCGCGGTCGCCGCTCGCCGCGCGGGGCGCGAGGGCTTCGGGGCCGGGCGTCTTGAGGGTGACGAGGCGGTTCTTCAGCTCCTTGTCGGCGGCGCGGCCGAGGCCGGTCTCCGCGCGGGCCAGTTCGCCCAGGCGCGCGGCCGCGGGCAGCAACGCCGCGCGAATGGCGTCGACGAGACGCGCGCGCAGCGAGGGCTCGGCCGCCGCGAGGGCGCGGAAGGCGCGGCCCGCCGCGGCGACCGCGCCGTCGACATCGGCGTGGATGCCCTCGCCGAGCGCCGCCCCCGGGGGCGGCGCGGCGGCGGGCGCGGGCGCGGCCGCCGGGGCGACGCCGGCCAGGCCGAGGCGCAGGGCCAGCTCGCCGGCCAGCGCCTTGATCTGGGCCTCGCTGAGGGCGCTCATCGCGCGCACCGGCGCGGGCCGCTAGTCATCGCGACCTTTCCGATAGCGCTCCTCGCCGCCGATCTCCCAGCTGTCGACGATCGCCATGATGACGGCGTCGCAGGGCCGGTTCTCGGTGGCTTTCGTTTGCCGGGCGGAGCTGCCGGTGGCAAAGAGCACCTTCTCGCCGATGCCGGCGCCCACGGCGTCGGCGGCCACCACCGTGCCGCCCGTGGGCGCCCCGTCGGGTCCGAGCTGTCCGAGCAGGAGGAACTTCAGCCCCTCCAGGCTCGGCTCCTTGCGCGTGGCCACCACCGTGCCCAGCACGACGGCCAGGTTCATGGCGCGCCTACTTCGACTTGGCGGACTCGGCCTGGCGGCCGAGCGGGATCACCATGTCCACGTTGGCGTGCGGGCGCGCGATGATGTGCACGGCGACCAGCTCGCCCACGCGCGCGGCCGCGGTCTGGCCGGCGTCGCAGGCGGCTTTGACCGCCGCCACGTCGCCGCGGATCACGGCCGTCACGTAGCCGCCGCCGGTCTTCTCGTAGCTGACCAGCTCGACGCGGGCCGCCTTGACCATGGCGTCGGCCGCTTCCACCATCGCGGGGAAGCAGCGCGTCTCGATCATGCCCAGTGCATCTGCCATTTGCGTCCTTCCTGTGCTCGGGGACCGCGGTCCCCCTACCCGTTCTTCTCGTTCGTGCGCCCGCTGAGGGCCTCGATCGCCGCGACGGCGGCCGGCCAGGCCGCGTCGATGTCCCGCTGCTCGCCGCCGAGATACACGCGCCCGAAGCTGCCGAAGGCGCGCACCTCGAGGATGTTGATCTCGGCCGCCTTCTCGGCCTCGTTCGCGGCCAGCGCCGCGTAGGCCGCCGGCTCGCACTCGAGGATGTACAGGCTCTCGCCGGCCAGGATCATGTTGCCGTGGCGCATGCGGTTGATGAGCTGCGTCTGGTAGTCGTCCACGGCGCGGATCACGGTACTCGAGAGCACGCGCGGCTTCAGGCGCTCCTCCTCGCGCACCTGGAGCGCCTCGAGGATGGCCCGCCCGGCCTGCCGCACGTCGGCCTGGCTCTTCGAGTGGATCTCGAGCATCCCGTAGAGCCGCTCCACGATCTGCATGCCGGGCGTGACCTGCGTCGTCTTGAGGGCGATGTCGGTGACGCGGTTGATCTCGATCCCCGGCGAGACCTCGACGAAGAGCGCCGCCTCGTTCGCCGTCGGCAGGAAACCCTGCGCCACGGTGGCGAGGAAGCTCGCGAACTGCGGCTGCAGCCGATCGAGGAACACATAGGCGCGCAGGTCGACCAAGCCCATCCTGTCCCCCCTAGGCCGGCGCGCCACTCGCGCGCAGGGCCTGTTTCGCTTCCTCGACGATGGCGACGCTCGCGCTCGCGCCCAGGCGCGTGGCGCCGGCCGCGAGCAGGCGCTGCGCGGCCGCGAAGTCGCGGATGCCGCCCGAGGCCTTGACCCCGAGTCCCGCCGCGCGCACTTCCGCCGCCATCAGCGCGACGTCGGCCACCGTGGCCCCGCCGCCGCCGAAGCCCGTCGAGGTCTTGACGAAGTGCGCTCGCGCCTGCACGGCGAGGCGGCAGGCGGCGCGCTTCTCACTATCAGTGAGCAGGCAGGTCTCGAGGATCACCTTGCAGAGCGCGCCGCCGTCGCGGCAGGCCTCGACGACGGCGCGGATGTCGGCGAGCACGGCCTCGGCCTCGCCGCCCTTGAGCGCGCCGACATTGAGCACCATGTCGATCTCGCGGGCGCCCTCGCGAATCGCCCGCCGCGCCGCGAAGGCCTTGGTCTCCGGCTGGTCGGCGCCGAGGGGAAAGCCCACCACCGCGCAGGTGGCGACGCCGCTCCCCGCCAGCTCGGCGGCGACCAGGGGCGCCCAGACCGCGTTCACGCAGGCTGCGGCTGCGCCCAGCGCACGCGCCTCGACGGCGAGGCGGCGGACCTGCTCGCGCGTGGCGTCGGGGCGCAGCAGCGTGTGGTCGATCGCGCGCGCGAGGGCGGCCACGCTGAGCCCCGCGGCCGGCGCCGCGGCAGCGAGCGCCGCCGCCGGTCTCGCGCCCGCCGGCCCCGACCCGCCCCCGGGGGCGACCAGGGGCGCCAGCTCCGCGAGCAGGCGCTCGAGATCGGCGCTCGAGAGCGGCAGGCCCGCCCCCGCGCCTGAAGAAGGCGCCGGCTCCGCCGGAGTTGTCGCTCCCCCGGCAGAACCGGCAGGGATGGCCGCACGGCCTCCCGAAATCGTGTCGCCCTCGATCATCGCCACGCGGCGCTGGTGGCGGGCCTCGGTGCAGTCGGTCGCGAGCCAGAGGGCGACGATCTGCCAGGCTAGCTCGGGGCCAATCAGGCCGGCGCCGAGGGTGAGGACGTTGGCGTCGTTGTGCTCGCGGCTGTTGCGGGCGCTGGAAAGGTCGTAGGCGAGGGCCGCGCGCACGCCGGGCACCTTGTTGGCCACCATCGAGGAGCCGATGCCCGCCCCGTCGACCATGATGCCCCGCTCCGCGCGCCCCGCGGCCACGGCCTCGGCGACCTGGCGCGCGAAGACCGGGTAGTCCACGGCTTCATTCGATGAAGTGCCGAGGTCGAGCACCTGGTGGCTCGCCGCGCGCAGCTTCAGGGAGAGCTGCTCCTTGAGGGCATAGCCGCCGTGGTCCGCACCGAGGGCAATCCTCATGCTGCGCCTTCATCGGTCGGGGCCCGCGGGCCCGTTCGCGCGCCGGCCGGGCGGCGCTAGGACCAGACCTGGGAGTCGTCGCTGGGGCGCCGGCCCGTGATCGGCCGGATGCCCCCCGCCTCCAGTTCCACGATGGCCTGCAACTTCCGAACGTGAAGCTTGAGGGCGCTCACTCCCTGCTCCGTGAGCTGGAAGCGGGTCCAGGAACGCCCGCCCCGGCTGCCCTTGAGGATCTCCAGGTAGCCGGCGCCGGCGAGCTTGCGGGTCTGCACATGCAAGTTGCCGTCTGCCAGGCCGGTGCGCTGCTTGAGATCCGTGAAGGCCACCGGCTCGCCGGTGATGAGCGCGGCGACGATGCCCATCCGGGCAGCCGAGCTGAGCGTTTCGTCGAAGTCGGGCAAGGGCGCTGCTCCCCTCTCAGCTTCACGATCGAAAGTCTGCTCCGATCATCGACAGCCGTCAAGACTTTCTTGACGGCTTTCGGCGGCCGAGCTTCAATGCGTGAAGTATCGCCCGCCCTTCGCGCCCCCACTTGCGGCGGAGCCCGGCGCGCGGCATCTCTCCCTGGCCCGGCCCGGCCGGCCCCACGCGGAGGCAAGCCCGAATGTCGATGAAGCGCATCCTGATCGGCCTTGGCGGCCTGATCGTCCTGCTCCTGATCGCCGCTCCCCCC